>JAFLDX010000004.1:0-6510 GCA_017302215.1 Lysobacterales bacterium | reverse complement strand
AGAAAGCAGCGGAGCGAGCTCCGCTCTACGGTAGAGCCGAGCTTGCCCGGCTGAAGCGTCGCGACGGAGAAAGCAGCGGAGCGAGCTCCGCTCTACGGTAGAGCCGAGCTTGCCCGGCTGAAGCGTCGCGACGAAGAAAGCAGCGGAGCGAGCTCCGCTCTACGGTAGAGCCGAGCTTGCCCGGCTGAAGCGTCGCGACGAAGAAAGCAGCGGAGCGGGCTCCGCTCTACGGTAGAGCCGAGCTTGCCCGGCTGAAACGTCGCGACGGAGAAAGCAGCGGAGCGAGCTCCGCTCTACGGTAGAGCCGAGCTTGCCCGGCTGAAGCGTCGCGACGGAGAAAGCAGCGGAGCGAGCTCCGCTCTACGGTAGAGCCGAGCTTGCCCGGGTGAAGCGTCGCGACGGAGAAAGCAGCGGAGCGAGCTCCGCTCTACGGTAGAGCCGAGCTTGCTCGGCTGAAGCGTCGCGTCGGAAAGCAGCGGAGCGAGCTCCGCTCTACGCCCGTGCAAACGGAACGGGGCCGCGCAAGGCGACCCCGTCCGTGTCACCGCTGAGGCGAGATCAGAAGCGGATGCTGGCCTCGATGTAGCTGTAGCGGCCCGGCAGGTCGTAGTTCGACGCGTCGTAGCCGTTGAGCGAGCAGCTCAGGCAGATCGGCGCTTCCTTGCCGGTCACGTTGTTGATGCCGCCCGAAACCGTGAAGTCGAGGTCGGTCGGCAGCTTCCAGCTCGCGCGCACGTCGTGGAACGTGGTCGCGCCGAGGTGGTTCGTGTTCGCCGCGATGTTGCCGCAGATGTCATAGCCCTCGGCGCCGCCGCAGCCTTCCGTCAGCTCGGAAATGTAGCGTGCCGACCAGCTCGCGCTCCAATCGCCGATCGACCAGTTGAGGCGCGCAGTGGCCTTCCACTTCGGGATGCCGCTGTCGGCCACTTCGACGCCGACGCCGCGCGGCTCGGCCAGGCCCGAATCGGTCGCGATCGCCTCGTACTTGCGCACGTAGGTCGCCTGCAGGCTCGCCCCGAACGTGCCGACGCCGGTCTCGTTGCCGATCCAGTTGATGCCGAAGTCGAAGCCGCGCGTGTTGACGCGGCCGAGGTTGTACAGCGTGTTGTCGAAGGCATTGATGTTGCCGCCCGAGGAACGGCCGATGCCGCTGCAGAACACCGGGTCGAGCGTGGCGACGCAGCGGTCGAGCTGGGTCTGCGCATCGGACGCCTGGATCGCGTCCTCGATCTTGATGCGGTAGTAGGTCAGTTCGAGATCGACCTTCTGCGACCAGCTCGTGTTCTCGCCCCAGCTCGGGCTGTAGACCGCGCCGATCGTGAAGCTCTCCGAGGTTTCCGGCGCGAGGTCCGGATTGCCGCCGGTGACGACCGAGATCTGCGTGTTGGCCTGCTCGAAACTGGCCGGGTCCGGCACGCCGAGCGCCGCACAGTTGGCGCCGGTCTGGCCGGTGGCGAAGTTGCACGGGTCCTGGATCGTCGCGTCGAAGCGCGAGAACGTGCCATACAGCTCGCCGATCGACGGCGCGCGGAAGCCTTCGGCCCAGGTGCTGCGCAGGGTCAGGTCGTCGCCGATCTGCCAGCGCGCGCCGAACTTGTTGTTGGTCGTGCTGCCGAAGTTCGAGTAGTCCGAATAGCGCGAGGCGACGCTGAAGTCGAGGCGCTTGGCGAACGCGACGTCGGCAAGGATCGGCACGTTGAACTCGAGATACACCTCGTCGACGTCGTAGCTGCCGTCGGTTGGGCCGGACGGAACGCCGTTCGACTCGCCGGCGACCACTATCGCGTCAGGCCGGTACCAGCCGCTCTGCTCGCGATGCTCGTAGCCCGCTGCGAAACCGAGTCCGCCGGCCGGCATCTCGAACAGGTCGCCCGACAGGTTCGCGGTCCACGACGTGAGTTCCTGCTTGCTGCGGTCCTGCTCGGTGAACAGGATGTAGTCGAGCATGGCCTGCGTGATCGTGCCCGCACCGCCGAAGATGTTGAGCGGCACGCACGGCGCGGTGCAGTTGGCGACCGGCCCGAGCGCGCGCTGGATGTGCGCGATGTTGTAGGTGCCGGTGACGGTCTGGGTGGCCTTGTTGTCGGCGCTGACGTAGTTGACGTCCCAGAAGAAATTGCGCCCGGCGGCCTCGAAGTCGCCGGTCAGGCCGGTCGAGAAGTACCGTGTGTCGACATCCTGCGAGAAGATGCGCGGTCCGCCCTCGAGTGGCCGGCGCGCGACGAGCGTGCCCTCCGGTCCGATCGTGATGCCGAACGGGTTGTAGGGGTTGGTCACGTCGATCGCGACGAAGTCGCCGAGGCCGTAGGTGCCCGCTTCGGAGCCGAGGAAGATCGGCTCGGGCGCGGCCTGGTTGACCGACTCGCGCTGCGTGTAGGTGCCCTTGAGGTTCCAGCTGATCGAGTCGGTCAGCTTGTAGGTGCCGTTGACGAAGATCGAGCGGCGCTCGGATGGCGTCAGCAGCAGGTTGAACGGTGCGAAGTTGAAGCGGTCGCTGTTCGGTCCGCTGCCGACCCACCGGTGGAAATCGGCGATCGTCGGAATGCCCGATGCCCCGTCGCCGGCGATGTTGCAGAAGTTCTCGGGGCACAGACCGCCGAAGTCCGAAGGTGCGGCGAACACGAAACGCCCGCCCGGCGTCGCCGAGCTGCCGTTGTCGACACCGGTGCCCGGCACCGGGAAGCGCGACTGCTCCCACACGCTCGAGCTGATCGAATCCTGCTTGTAGTAACTCACGTCGGCGAAGAAGTCGAAACGCTCGCCGCTGCCGCCGAGCGAGACGTTGCCCTGCCTGGTCTGGCCGTCACCCTTCGAATAGTCACCGTAGTAGAGGCGCGCGGCGCCGCCGTCCTGCTTCTTCTTGGTGATGATGTTGACCACGCCGGCGATCGCGTCGGAACCGTACAGCGACGAGGCGCCGTCGGTCAGGATCTCGATGCGGTCGACCGCGCTGGCCGGCAGGGTGTTGAGGTCGACCGCCGCCGACACGCCCGAGGCCGACGATTCGCTGACCCAGCGCAGGCCGTCGACGAGGATCAGGGTGCGCTTGGCACCGAGGTTGCGCAGCGAGATCGTGGTCGAGCCCGAACCGACGCCGCCACCGTCGGGCGGGAAGCCGAAGTTGCCGGCCGAGTTGAACTTGGTGTTGAGCGAGGATCCGCTGACCGAGAGGCGCTGGATGATGTCGCCGATCGTGCCGAGACCGGTTGCCTCGATGTCCTTCGCGGTGATCACCTGGACAGGGGCCTGGCCTTCGATCTCGGCCTTCTTGATGCGCGAGCCGGTGACCGTGATCGCTTCGAGCGCTTGCGTGTCGTCGCCGGTCGTCGACTGCGCGTGCACCGCGGCGGCGGGCACGGCGACGAGCGCTGCCGTGAGGGCGGCGCGGACCGCCTGGGTGAGACTGCTGCGAGCTGCCATGGACTCTCTCTCCAAAGGTATTGTTGTGAGGCCGAGCCGGCCTTCCGGATGTCCCTCGGACACTCGGTTAAAAAAAAGTAAACTTTCCCGCCCGGCAGCGCCAGAGATTTCCGCCACAGAACCGTCATTTCGTGATCCTGCAAACGTTTACTGCACGATTTCTCCACGATGTCGGCTTGTTGCGGCGCAGCGAGGTAAACTCGACGCATGATTCGCCCCACCCTGTACGCGCACGTCGCAGCGGCCTGCTTCCTGCTGATCGCCGGCAGCCTCCCGCCGGTCCATGCCGCCGATCGCGAACAGCAGCGCAGCCAGTACCGCCGCGCACTCGAGGCCGTCGCGCGCGAACCGGGCGATGCATGGAAGCGCCATGCGATCGACCTCGACGACTATCCCCTGCTGCCGTATGTCGAGCTCGCGGTGCTCGAGCGCGGCAAGGGGCCGCCGGCACTCGCCGCTGTCGAAGCCTTCCTCGCCCGCTGGTCCGGCACGCTCGTCGCGCGCGGCGTGCGCGAACGCGCGCTGCGCCGACTCGCCGATGCCGGTGACTGGACCGCGTTCCGCCGCCTGTGGCAGGACAGCGACTCGCGCGAGCTGAAATGCGC
Source organism: Lysobacterales bacterium (assembly GCA_017302215.1). Lineage (GTDB taxonomy): Bacteria > Pseudomonadota > Gammaproteobacteria > Xanthomonadales > Rhodanobacteraceae > Dokdonella. The sequence goes on along the minus strand of JAFLDX010000004.1, from coordinate 2,485 downwards.
ATGGCAGCGTTCACGCATCGCCGGCGGCGAGATGCCGGACGCCGCGAACGACATCGCGCCGCTGTGGCAGCAACCGCGCGCGACGCCGGCGGCATGCGAAGCACTGTTCGACTGGGCACGCGCCAACGGTCGACTCGACGACGCCGCGGTGTGGTCGCGCATCGAGGCGGCTGCCGCCGCGGCCAATCCCGAAACAGTCGCCGCGATCGGCACGCGCCTCGATGCGAACGGCCAGGCTGCCGCCGACCGCATCGCCGCCGCGGTGCGCGATCCGGCCGTCGTCCTGGCCAAGGCCGCGGCCTGGCCCGACGCTCCGCGCGCACGCGATGCGATCGCGTTCGGCCTGATGCGCCTCGCGCGCAAGGACAGCGCGGCCGCCGAAACGCGCTGGGCCGAACTCGGCGCGAAGTTCCAGTGGGATCCCGCGCAGAAGCAGCGCATCCTCAACGCGATCGCCGTGTACCGCTCGACCGGCTACGAAGGCGATGCACTGGCCCGGCTGAAGGCCCTGCCGGTCGAAGCCGCCGACGACAGCTCGCGCGAATGGCATGTGCGCGTCGCCCTCGCCGCGGCCGACTGGAACGAGACGCTGGTCGCGCTCGACGCGATGAGCGACACGCAGAAGGCCGATGCGCGCTGGCGCTACCTGCGCGCACGCATGCTCGACAAGCTTGGCCGCAAGGACGAGGCCGGCGCGCTGTTTGCCGACGTCGCGCGCGAGGCCAACTTCCACGGCTTCCTCGCCGCCGACTGGATCGGCGCCGACTACGCGATATGCCCGAACGCGTATGCCGCCGACCGCGAGGCGGAGAAGCGCGTGCTCGCCCAGCCCGATCTCGCGCGCGCCTTCGAGTTCCGTGCGCTCGACCAGCTCGACGACGCGCGCCGCGAGTGGGATTTCGCGATGGCGAAGCTCGATCCGGCCGAACGCCGCCTCGCCGCCGACGTCGCCTACCGCCGCGACTGGTACGACCGCGCCGTGTTCCTGCTGTCGGCGGCGCCGGAAACGCAGCGCTACTACGAACAGCGATTCCCGATCGGCATGAAGGCGCACGTCACACGCGAGGCGCGCAACGCCGGCATCGACCCGGCCTGGGCCTACGCGATCATCCGTGCGGAAAGTGCATGGATGACCGACGCGCGCTCGCACGCCGACGCCTACGGCCTCATGCAGCTGCTGCCCGGCGTGGCCAAGCAGGTCGCGCAGCGCGCGCAACTGCCGTACGCGAAGGCCTCCGACCTGTTCGTTCCCGACTACAACGTCCAGCTCGGCACGCGCTTCCTCGCCCAGATGGCCGCGCAGTATTCGGGCAGCCCGTGGCTGGCGAGCGCGGCCTACAATGCCGGAGGCGCGCCGGTGAAGCGCTGGATCGACGCGCGAGGCCAGCTCGAACCGGACTTCTTCATCGAGACGATCCCGTACCGGGAGACGCGCGAGTACGTCGCCCGCGTGCTCGCCTTCAGCGTGATCTACGACTGGCGACTCAATGGCCGCGTGATCCCGCTCGCCGCCCGCCTGCCGAAAATCGGCCAGCCCTATCAGCCGCCCAAGGACGATGCGCAGCGCAAGGCCGTGGCGTGCCCGGCCGATGCGGTCGGCGCGAGCGATCCCGCTGCGCTCGACAACCCCGGACGCTGACCCGGCACCGCGCGAGCCAGCGCAATGGGCATCGTTCCCGGTTCACGTACCCGGCAACGCGAGGGTCAGGCACTTCGCTGATCCGCCCGACTTGTGGAACTCGTCGAGCGGCGTCTCGATCGCGGTGAAGCCGAGATCGTCGAGGCCCTGCTTGAGCTGCCCGCTCGCACGGTGCAGGACGATGGCACTGCCGAGGCAGATCGCGTTGCAGGCGAAGGCGAACGCGTCGCCAGCGTCGACGGCGATGCGACGCGAGGCGTCGATCGACGCCTCGACCCATCGACGGGAGGCCGCGTCGAAGGCCGGCGGATACCACAGCAGGGCTCCGCCCGGCAGCGGGCAAAAGCACGTGTCGAGGTGGTAAAAGCGCGGGTCGACCAGCCGCAACGGCCGCACCTCGACGCCGACGATCGCGGCAAGCGCCGGAGCGGCCGCCACGTCACTGCGAACACCGTGGCCCATCCACAGCACGTCGAGGACGTCGTCGAACAGGGCGTCGCCGGCCCCTTCGACGCACGGGCCCTCCGGCAGCGCGCGCACGTCGAATCCGGCTTGCACGAACCAGCGTGCATTGAGGGCCTCCTCGCCGCGGCGCTCGCGGTGACGGAACCGGCTCGGCACCGCGATCGAACCGTGCACGAGCCCGGCGTTGGCGGTGAACGGCAGGTCCGGCAGCCCGGGCACCGGCGCGAGGCACTCCACGTCGGCGTGGCGGCCGATCACCTCGCGCAACAGCGTCCACTGGCTCATCGCGCGTGCCGCATCGACCCGTCCGGCGCCCGCCTCCATCCACGGGTTGATCGCGTAATCGACGGTGAAATGGGCCGGCGCGCACATCAGGAATCG
>JAFLDX010000040.1 GCA_017302215.1 Lysobacterales bacterium | reverse complement strand
GGCCGCGACGCATGGGCGTCCGCGGCGCGCGCGATCCCCGGCACGGTGCGGGCGAGGTGGTCGCGCGATTCGCGGACTTCGAGCAAGGTGTTCATCCGGCGTCCTTCCTGATCGGTCGAGGACGCGATTTAATGGCGCCACTGTGTCGACAGGATGGCAGCCATGAAACCGCTCAAGGTCACGGTCCTCGGCGGTACCGGCTTCGTCGGCAGCCGGCTCGTGCCGCGCCTGCATGCCGATGGCCATCGCATCGACGTGCTGACCCGCAATCGCGATCGCCACCGCGAACTCGGCGTGCTGCCGCGCGTCCGGGTGGTCAACTGCGACGTGCATGATGGCGACGGGCTGGCCCGCCATCTCGCCGGCGCGGACGCCGCGATCAACCTGGTCGGCATCCTCAACGAGCGCGGCAGCGACGGCAGCGGCTTCCACAGGGCGCATGTCCAACTGGCCGAAACCCTGATCGGCGCCTGCAAGTCCGCCGGTGTCCGTCGCCTGCTGCAGATGAGCGCTCTGCGCGCCGGCGAAGGCGCCAGCCACTACCTGCGCACGCGCGGCGAGGCCGAGGCGCGCGTGCGGGCCTCGGCGCTGGCATGGACCCTCTTCCGGCCGTCGGTCATCTTCGGTCCCGGCGACGGCCTGTTCTTCCGTTTCGCAGGCTTGCTGCGCATGGCACCTGCCCTGCCGATCGCGCGCGCCGATGCACGCTTCGCGCCGGTCTACGTCGGCGACGTCGCCGAGGCGTTCGCGCGTGCGCTGGTTCATCCGCACAGCATCGGTCACACCTACGAACTGGTCGGTCCGCGCGTGCTCAGCTTGCTCGAGATCGTGCGCTGGACCGGGGAGCTGGTCGGTCATCGTCGTGCCGTCATCGGCCTGCCCGATGCGCTCGGCGCCGTGCAGGCGCGCCTTGGCGAATGGCTGCCCGGCAAGCCGATCTCGCGCGACAACTTCCGCTCGCTGCAAATCGACTCGACCAGCGAGCAGGACGGGCTCGGGCGCCTGGGAATCGTCGCCACGCCGATGGAACTCGTCGTGCCGGCGATGCTCGGCGCGGATGCGCGCGAGGCCGAACGCGCGCACCGGCGCGCCGCCCATCGTCCGCCTGCCGCGCGCGGGTAGGTGTTGCTAAGCTGCGCGCCCGTGTCGACACACAGGCCGCCCTGACCGATGTCGCTTGCGCTGCAACTCGCCCTGTTCGTTGCCCTCGGCTTCCTCGCCCAATGGGGTGCCTGGCGCCTGCGCCTGCCGGCGATCCTGTTCCTGCTCCTGATCGGCCTGCTGCTCGGACCGGCGCTGGGCTGGCTCGAGCCCGACGTCGCGCTCGGCCCCCTGCTGTTCCCGCTGGTGTCGCTGAGCGTCGCGGTGATCCTGTTCGAGGGATCGCTGACCTTGCGTTTCTCGCAGATCAGGGGAGTCGGCGTCAGCGTGCTGCGCCTGGTCAGCGTCGGCGCGCTGATCAGCCTGTTCATCCTGGCTGCCGCGGCGCACTGGCTCGCCGCGATGTCGTGGGAGCTCGCGCTGCTGTTCGGCGCGCTGACCTGCGTCACCGGGCCGACCGTCATCGTGCCGATGCTGCGCAGCGTGCGCCCCAACGCGCGCATCGCCAACGTGCTGCGTTGGGAAGGCATCATCATCGACCCGCTCGGCGCGCTGTTCGCCGTGCTCGTGTTCGAGGCGATCGTCTCGCGCCAGCAGGGCCATTCGCTGCTGGTGTTCGGGCTGACCATCGTGAGCGGCGGCGTCGCCGGGACGATCGGCGCATTCGCCCTGACCCACGCCTTGCGGCGCCAATGGCTGCCGGAGTACCTGCAGAGTTTCGGCGCGCTCGCGCTCGTGCTGCTGACGTTCGCGGCCGCCAACGAATTCGCGCACGAGTCGGGGCTGCTCGCCGTGACGATCATGGGCATGATCCTCGCGAACCGGCGCGACATCGCGATCGAGGAGATCCTGTCGTTCAAGGAACATCTGAGCACGCTGTTGATCAGCGCGCTGTTCATCCTGCTGGCGGCGCGCCTGAGCTGGCCGTTGCCGCCCGGCATCCTGTTCGCCGGCCTCGTGATCTTCCTCGTCGCCCAGTTCATCGCGCGTCCGCTCGGCGTGCTGGCGAGCACGCTGGGCGGGTCGTTGAACTGGCGCGAACGCGCGCTGCTGGCCTGGATCGCGCCGCGCGGGATCGTCGCGGCCGCCGTGTCCGCGCTGTTCGCGCTGCGCCTCGAACAGACCGGCATGGCCGGCGCCGACCTGCTGGTGCCGCTGACGTTCACGCTCATCATCGGCACCGTGGTCCTGCAGAGCGCGACGTCGAAGTGGCTCGCCCGGCGCCTCGGCGTCGCGGAACGCGAACCGCACGGCGTGCTCGTGATCGGCGCCAACCGCGTGGCCCGCACGATCGCCGGTTCGCTCGCCGCGCAAGGTGTCGTCGTGCTCGTCTCCGATGATGACTGGTTCGACATTCGCGCCGCGCGCATGGACAACCTGCGCACCTGGTACGGCGACGCGCTGAGCGAGCAGGCCGAACGCACGCTCGATCTGGCCGGCATCGGACAGCTTTTCGCGATGTCCGCGCGACGCGAGACGAACAGCCTGGCCTGCGTGAAGTATCGCGTCGAGTTCGGTCGCCATCGCGCGTTGCGCATGCGCATCATCGATCGCGCACCGGAGGGCAAGGGCAGCCGCGAGCCGGCATCGATGCTGGCGGCGCCGCGCCTGTTCGGCGATGCGGTCACGCTCGCCAGCCTCGAGGACCGCCTCGCCCAGGGCTGGAAGATCAAGTCGACGCGACTGACCGATGCCTTCGGACTTGATCGCTTCCTCGCCACGCACGGCAAGGAATCACTGTGCCTGTACGGCGTGGACGAAGGCGGCGCGGTGCATGTGGCCAGCAGTGATCATTCGCCGCGCTTCCGCAGCGGCTGGACATTGACCGCACTGGTGCCGCCACCGGTGCCCGCCGCGACCGCGAGCGAGGTCGCCGAGGGGCTCGATTGACGCGCACGCCGGTGCGCCGGACACGCTCTGGCACAATGGCGCGATGAAGATCTTCCTCGTCGGTGGCGCGGTGCGCGACAGACGGCTCGGCCGTCCCGTGGTCGATCGCGACCATGTCGTCGTCGGCAGCACGCCGGCCGAGATGCTGGCCGCCGGCTATCGGGCGGTCGGCAGGGATTTCCCGGTCTTCCTGCATCCGCACACGCAGGAGGAGTACGCGCTGGCGCGCACCGAGCGCAAGAGCGGGCATGGCTACCACGGGTTCAGCGTGGTCGCCGATCCGTCCGTGACGCTCGAGGACGACCTCGGCCGGCGCGACCTCACGATCAATGCGATGGCCGAAGACGAAGACGGGCGCCTCGTCGATCCGCATGGCGGCGCGCGCGACCTCGATGCGCGCGTGCTGCGCCATGTCTCGCCGGCCTTCGTCGAGGATCCCGTGCGCGTGCTGCGCGTGGCGCGCTTCCTCGCGCGCTATGCGCCGCTCGGCTTCCGCATCGCCGACGAGACGATGGACCTCATGCGCAAAATGGTCGCCGACGGCGAGGTCGACCATCTCGTGCCGGAGCGCGTCTGGGCAGAAACGCGCAAGGCACTCGCCGAGCCGCGCCCGTCGGCCTTCCTGCAGGCACTGCGCGCATGCGGCGCGCTGCGCGTGCTGTTTCCCGAAGTCGATGCGCTGTACGGCGTGCCGCAGCGCGCCGAATACCACCCCGAAGTCGATACCGGCGTCCACACCGAAATGGTCGTCGACATGGCCGCACGGCTCGCACCCGGCGACGACCTGATCGGCTGGTGCGCGCTCGTGCACGATCTCGGCAAGGCACTCACGCCGGCGCACGAGCTGCCGAGGCACGTCATGCACGAGGAGCGCGGCATCGCACCCGTGCGTGCGATCTCGCAACGCCTGCACGTGCCGCTCGAACATGCGGCGCTGGCCGAGTTGTGCTGCCGCCTGCACCTGCTCGCGCACCGCGCCGCCGAACTGAAGCCATCGACCGTGCTCGACCTGTTCGAGAAGCTCGACGCGTTCCGCAAGCCGCAGCGCGTCGTGCAGTTCCTCACCGTCTGCGAGGCCGACAAGCGTGGACGCCTCGGCCTGGCCGATTCGGACTACCCATCCGGTCCGTTGCTGCGCGCCGCCTTCGCCGCCGCGTGCACGGTCAAGGCCGCGCCGTTCGTCGCCGCCGGCCTCGAAGGCCCGGCCATCGCCGAGGCGATGCGGCGCGAGCGAGTGAAGGTCATCGCGCAGGCGTTGCCGCGCGAGTGAGCGGACATTGCCACGGCGCCTTGATCGCGCACGCAGCCTCAATCGCGCACAGGGTGCGCTCCTGCAACAGCAGCACGTAACCACGCGACGGCATGACCGCCTGCACGGGTAGGAGCGCACCGCGTGCGCGACCGAGGCGTCGCGGTTGAGCCATCGCGCACAGGGTGCGCTCCTACCCGGTGCGCGATGGCCCGTATGCTCCTTGTAGGAGCGCACCGTGTGCGCGACCGTTTGGTGATCGCGCACGGGTTCGCTCCTGCCGGGGCTTCTGCTTCCGCTGCGGAAGAGCGCGATGCAGCAACGCCGGCTATCGACGCCCGGCTTGCTGCGCGTAACCGAGGAAATCGAAGCTCGCCTGCAGCATCGCCAGAGTGCCCGTGCGCAACGCGCCCTCGTCGACGAAGAAGCGTGGCGAGTGGTTGCTCGGCGCCGTGTCGGGGTCCTGGCCTTGCGGGGTGGCGCCGAAGAAGAAGTAGACGCTCGGTGCCTTCGCGCCGAGCGCGAGGTGCGGGAAGTCCTCCGACGCGGTCCAGCGCTTCGCTTCGATGACCTTGTCCTTGCCGAGCGCGTGCTCGAGGCTCGTGCGCACGCGCGCGGTCAGCTCCGGATCGTTGTTGTTGACCGGATTGCTGCCCGGCACGACCGGGATCTGCGCTTCGATCGTCGCTCCGTGCGCCGCGGCGACGTGTTCGGCGACGTTGCGCAGGTCGGCCAGCGCCTGATCGCGCATCGCGCTGTCGAACGTGCGCACGGTGCCGTGCAGCTCGGCGCTGTCGGGCACGATGTTGAAGCGCTGGCCGCCGTTGAAGATGCCGAAGGTGACCACCGCCGGCTCCTTGTTGATATCGAGGCGGCGACTGACGATGGCTTGCGCGGACATGACGATCTCGGCGCCGGCGACGATCGGATCGATGCCGCGCCACGGCGTCGCGCCGTGGCTCTGGCGGCCCTTGATCGTCATGCGGAACGTGTCCGAACTCGCCATCAGGCCGCCGGGGCGAAGGGCGACCGTGCCGACCGGATAGGCGCTCGTCACGTGCATGCCGAACACAGCATCGGGCTTGAAGTCCTTGAACAGCCCCTCTTCGACCATCCGCGGTGCGCCACCGGTTTCGCCGGGCGGCGAACCCTCCTCGGCCGGCTGGAAGATCAGCATGACCGAGCCCGGCAGGTCCTTGCGCACGGCGGCGAGCGCACCGGCGATGCCGAGCGTGGCCGCGGTGTGCACATCGTGGCCGCAGGCATGCATGACACCGACGGTCTTGCCGAGGTATTCGCCCTTGGCCCGGGAAGCGAACGGCAGGTCGACTTCCTCGGTGACCGGCAGTGCGTCCATGTCGGCGCGGATCGCGAGTTTCGGCCCCGGCTTGCCTCCCTGCAGGATGCCGACCACGCCGGTATGCGCGATGCCCGTGCGCACTTCGTAGCCGAGCTTTTTCAACTCGGCGGCGACGATGCCGGCCGTGCGCGTTTCGCGGTTGCTGAGTTCCGGGTGCTCGTGCAGGTCACGGCGCAGTTCGGTGATGCGGGCGAGGCGCGCATCGACGAGGCCGGCGGCATCGGCGGCGTGCACGGCCGGTGCGGCGAAGACGAGCAGGGAGGCGGCGGCGAGGATCGGTCGATGCATGGTGGTCTCCGGTGCGAGGCGGCCAGTCAAGCGCAGCCGCGACCGCGGCGCAAGCTCAGGCGAGGTGTGCGCGGGCGAGGTATTCCTCGCTGTGCATCTCGATGAGGCGCGATTCGGTGCGCGCGAACACGGCGCGCAGGCGCTGGCCGTCGTAGAGGTCGACGATCGGCACGGCGGCCGAGAGGACGAGGTTCACGCCACGATCGTAGGCCTCGTCGACGAACTCGACGAAACGCTGGGCGGCGCCCTCGGTCTGCGGGGTGAACTGCGGAACCCCCGAGACGAGGATCGTGTGGTAACTGCGTGCGAGCTCGATGTAGTCGGCGACGCCGCGCGGTCCCTCGCACAGCGCCGCGAAGTCGAACCAGATGACCCCATCGGCTTCGCGACGGACGTCGACCTCGCGGTCGTTCAGGCGCATCCGGAACGCGTCGCGGCCGTTGCCGCCGGCCACGCGGCGGAATGTCGCGAGCATTGCGCGCTCGGCGTTCGCGTCGGGCGGCGCGTGGTAGACCGGCGCCTGGCGCAGCGCGCGCAGCCGCCAGTCGATCGAGGACACCAGCTCGACGACCTCGCAATGCCGCTCGATCAGCGCGATCGCCGGCACGAAGCGCTCGCGCTGCAGGCCATCGCGATACAGGTTCGATGGCGCGGTGTTGGACGTCGTGACGAGCACGACGCCCTCGGCGAACAGGGCCCTGAGCAGGTTGCCGAGGATCATCGCGTCGCCGATGTCGAGCACGAAGAACTCGTCCAGGCAGAGCACCCGCGCCTCGGCGGCGATGCGCGCGGCGACGTCGACGAGCGGATCTTCCCGCCCGGCGAGCGCGCGCAGCTCGGCGTGGATGCCCTGCATGAACCGGTGGAAGTGCACGCGTTGCTTGCGTGGCGTCGGCAGTGCTTCGAAGAACAGATCCATGAGGAACGTCTTGCCGCGGCCGACGCTGCCCCACAGGTAGATGCCGCGCGGTGCCTCTGGCCGCACGCCGCGCAGGCGTTGCCACAGGCCCGGAGGCGCATGCGTGGCGAGTTCGCGGTGGAGCCGGTCGAATGCGGCAAGCGCGGTGTCCTGCGCTGGATCGGCCTGCCACTGGCCCGCGGCCACGCCGCGCGCGTGGCGCGCGGAGGGGCTGTCGATGGTGCTCATGCCGGGCCGCGCGCGGGAGGCAGGTGCGTGCGCATCGCGTTGCGGATCACGCCGCGCAGGTCCATCAGGCGACGATGGAAGAAATGCGAGGTCTCGGGCATGCGCACCAGATGCGGTTGTTTCGACAGCGATTCGACCCAGGCGAACACGGCCGCCGGGTCGACCACTTCGTCCTCCTCGCCCTGCACGACGAGCCACGGGCAATCCGGCAGTTCGATCGAGTCGAAGTCCCAGCGCCCGACCGGCGGTGCGATCGACACCAGCGCATCGGCGCCGACGCGGCGTGCCGCCGCGAGCGCGACATAGCTGCCGAACGAGAACCCGGCCAGCCAGAGCGCGTCGCCGGGACTCGCGCGACGTGCCCAGTCGACGACGGCAGCCAGGTCTTCGACCTCGCCGCGGCCTTCGTCGTGCACGCCGGCGGACTGGCCGACACCCCGGAAGTTGAAACGCACGCAGGCCAGGCCAAGTTCGCGCAGCGAGCGCTCGAGGATCGTCACCACCTTGTTGTGCATCGTGCCGCCATGCAGCGGATGCGGATGGCAGATCACGGCGGTGCCGCGCACCGGCGGCGCATCGGCCTCGGCCGGCGTAGCGGCCACCTCGATCGCCCCGGCCGGTCCGGGCAGGAGGAAAACCGTGTGCTCGGCGGGGAACCGGGACGGTGGCGCAGGAGCGGGCGTGGTCGACATGGACCCTGATGATAAGGCCGGGCGAGGAGTGAGGGGCCAGAAGAGAGGGGCGAGGGGATCGGGGCGAGGGCTCGACGACCGTGCATCTTGCGCGCGGAGGTGCCATACGACCTCTCTTGGTGCAGCATTGCAGGCTTGTCCCGGTCTTCGGTCGTGAGCCCTCGCCCCTCGCCCCTAGCCCCTAGCCCCTAACAGCAGGAACACGACGACGCCTGCTGTGCCTTCGCCCCGCGCAGCGGGTAGAAGAGCCTGCCCCGGACTCGATCCGGGGTGGCGCGGCAGCGCCGGATGAGGGGTCGATCTTCGATCCGCGCTGCAGCCTGGTCAGGACGAAGAGCGCCCCTCATCCGCCTTCGGCACTTCTCGCCGTCTAGCCGGGGGAGAAGGAACAGAACGAGCACGACCCCCGAAGCCCTAGCCCCCAAGCCCTGGCCCCTAGCCAATCGAATGAACCACCTCGCCCACGCCCTGCTGTCGGGCGCCGAACGCGACATGATCCTCGGCGGCATGATGGGCGACTTCGTGCACGGCCGCATCGATCCGGCGTTGCCGCTCGATGTGCGCCGCGGCCTGGCTCTGCATCGAGCGATCGACAGCTACACCGATTCGCACGCGCTCGTGGCCGCGCTGCGTGCGCGCTTCGATCCGCCGTTCAGGCGCTATGCCGGGATTCTCGTCGACATCGGCTTCGACCACCTGCTCGCGCGCGATTTCGCGCGCTGGTCGGACGTGCCGCTGCCGGCGTTCTCGACGCACGTCGTCGACGTGCTGTCCAACCCGCCGATCGCCTTGCCGGAACGCATGCAGGCGTTCGTGGGATACATGCGCGTCCACGACCTGCCGGCGGCATACGCCGACCGCGCGATGATCGCGCGCGTGCTGGCCGGCGTCGGATCGCGCCTGCGCCGAGCGAACCCGCTGGCCGAGGCGATGCCAGAACTCGATCGCCTCGCCGCCGAACTGGCGGAGGCCTTCGCGGAATTCTTCCCGCAGCTCGTCGCGTTCGCGCAGACCGCGCCCGACATTCCCTGAACCGCCGCAAGCACGCCTCGCGCGAGACAGCGCAGCGTCATCCGTCGTTCGGCGCGCGCCGGCACCGCCATCGCGGCCGGGCGACCGGAGCACCCCACTCCGGCCGCCCGATCGCGCCCCACGCTCAGGGCCCGTAGGCCGACTCGCCGTGACTCGTGATGTCGAGACCTTCGCGCTCCTCGTCCTCGCCCACGCGCAGGCCGAACACGAGCCTGGCGATGCCGAACGAGACGATCGAGACGACGCCGATCCAGACGATCGTGATGATGACGCCGAGGGCCTGCACGCCGACCTGGCTCGCGATCGAGTAGTCGCCACCCTTGATGCCGCCGAGCGAGGCCGCGCTGAATACGCCGGTCAGGATCGCGCCGACGATGCCGCCGATGCCGTGCACGCCGAACACGTCGAGGCTGTCGTCCGCACCGAGCAGGCGCTTCAGTCCGGTCACGCCCCACACGCACAGCGCGCTGGCGACGAAGCCGATCGCGATGGCGCCAAACGGACCGACCGTGCCGCAGGCCGGCGTGATGCCGACGAGGCCGGCGACCGCGCCGGATGCCGCGCCGATCGCCGACGGCTTGCCCTTGGTGATGGCCTCGATCAGCGACCAGCCGAGCACGGCGGCCGCGGTCGCGAGCAGGGTATTGATGAAGGCGAGCGCCGCGCCGCCGTTGGCTTCGAGGTTCGAACCGGCGTTGAAGCCGAACCAGCCGACCCACAACAGCGAGGCGCCGATCAGCGTGAACGGCACGTTGTGCGGCTTGATCGCTTCCTTGCCGTAGCCGAGTCGCTTGCCGACGAAGTAGGCACCGACCAGGCCGGCGACGCCGGCATTGATGTGCACGACCGTGCCGCCGGCGAAATCGAGCGCGCCCTTGTCGAACAGGAAGCCGCCCGCCGCCCAGACCATGTGCGCCAGCGGCAGGTAGCCGAACGTGAACCAGAGCACCGAGAACAGCAGCACCGCGGCGAACTTCATGCGCTCGGCGAAGGCGCCGACGATCAGCGCGCCGGTGATGCCGGCGAAGGTGGACTGGAACGCGACGAACACGTATTCGGGCAGCTTGAAGCCGGCCGAGAACGTGTCGGCCAGCGTGTCCGGCGTCACTCCAGCCAGCAGCAGCTTGTCGAACGTGCCGATCCAGGCGTTGCCGCCGGCGAAGGCGAGGCTGTAGCCGTACACGACCCACAGCACGACCAGCAACGAGAACACGACGAGCACCTGCAGGAACACCGACAGCACGTTCTTCGAGCGCACCATGCCGCCGTAGAACAGGGCGAGGCCCGGCACGGTCATCAGCAGCACGAGCAGGGTCGAGGTCAGCATCCAGGCGACGTCGCCCTTGTCGACGACCGGTGTCGGCGCGGCCGTGGCGGGCGCCTCGACCCGCGCCGCGGCCGCTGCCGGTGTTTCGGCCGGCGGTGGATCCTGGGCCAGCGCGAGGCCGGGCGCGGCGACGACGAGACAGGACAGGAGCACGAAGCAGAGCGTATGGAAGCGGTGCTTGCACCGCGAAAGCAGTGAACCGTTCATGGGGGCTCCTCGCGATGCGTTAGAGGGCGTCCGCGCCGATTTCGCCGGTGCGGATGCGGATGACCTGTTCGACCGGCGCAACGAAGATCTTGCCGTCGCCGGTCTTGCCGGTCGCAGCGACCCCCTGGATCGCCTCGATGACGGCTTCCACGCGGTCGTCGGTGACGACCGTCTCGATCTTCACCTTGGGCAGGAAATCGACGACGTATTCGGCGCCGCGATAGAGCTCGGTGTGGCCCTTCTGGCGACCGAAGCCCTTGACCTCGGTGACGGTGATGCCGGAGACGCCGGCTTGCGACAACGCTTCGCGGACTTCGTCGAGCTTGAACGGCCTGACGACGGCGGTGATGAGTTTCATGGCCACTCCCGAATGGGTGAGGATTCGCGGCCGGTCGCGGACCGGCCGCTCCGGATCAGAACGCCTTGGTCAGCGTCACCACCACGGTCTGCTTGCCGAGGTACTTGTCGTACGCGTTCGTGTAGACGGCCCTCTCGGCATTCGTGTCGACGTAGGCCGCGGCGAGCGAGAAACCGTGCGGCAGGCCGACCGTCGCGCCGAGCTTCCAGTCGTTGTAGTCGGCGTCGCCGAAACCGTCGACGGTCTGGCGACCGACATGCGCGTTGAGCGTCCAGATCCCGGCGAACGGCTGGTTGAGGTTGAGCTCGATGTAGTCGCTGTGTTCGGAGTCGGAGAACCCGAAGATGTTGGTGATCCCGTACCAGTACTTCACGGCCAGCGTCTTGAAGCCGAGCGAGGCATACACTTCGGTGGTGTTGGGGCTGACGAATCCGTCCGGGTATTTGCCCGGGTACTGGTACCGGTTCACGCCGACGTCCCAGCTCCAGTCTTCGGCGAACGTGCCCTTGAATCCGAAGTAGCCGTCGACCTCGACGCCGCTCGACACGCCCTCGTAGTCGGACAACCAGCTGATGCTGCTGGCCCACACGCCGGCATAGAAGCCGCTGCCGTGGTCGTACTGCAGGCCGCCCTGCAGCGCCGGCTTGCGGTTGGTCTGGCTGAGGCCGCGGAACGTGTAGTCGGACGTGATCGCTAGCGATCCCGTGACCGGCGACGCGGCGTCCTCGGCGTGGACGGCGGCGAGCGGCACGAGTGCGAGGAGGGCAATCGACAGGCTCGCGGAGAATCGGCGTTTCATGGGCGACACCTCGGTGTGGTGGGAGACGGAACGGCGCGAATGGAAGCGTCGAAGCGACGCGGGGCCCTCCCGCCCCGCGCACGCTCAGTTCGAGTAGTACATCTGGTATTCGATCGGATGCGTCGCCGCGCGGAAGCGCGTGACTTCGCTCATCTTCAGTTCGATGTAGCCGTCGATGAAGTCGTCGGAAAACACACCGCCGGCCTTGAGGAAGTCGCGGTCCCTGTCGAGCGCCTCGAGCGCCTGGTCGAGGCTCGAGCAGACCTGCGGGATGTTCTTCTCCTCTTCCGGCGGCAGGTCGTAGAGATCCTTGTCCGACGGCGCGCCCGGATCGATCTTGTTGAGGATGCCGTCGAGTCCGGCCATCAGCAGCGCGGCGAACGACAGGTAACCCGAGTTCATCGGGTCGGGGAAACGCACCTCGATGCGACGTGCCTTCGGGTTCGACACGAACGGAATGCGGCAGCTCGCCGAGCGGTTGCGCGCCGAGTAGGCGAGCATGACCGGTGCCTCGAAGCCCGGCACGAGACGCTTGTAGCTGTTCGTCGTCGAGTTGGTGAACGCGTTGATCGCGCGCGCGTGCCTGAAGATGCCGCCGATGTACCAGAGCGCGGTCTGCGACAGGCCGCCGTAGAGGTCTCCCGAGAACAGGTTGACGCCGCCCTTGGCGAGCGACTGGTGCACGTGCATGCCCGAGCCGTTGTCGCCGACCAGCGGCTTGGCCATGAAGGTGGCGGTCTTGCCGTTGCGGTGGGCGACGTTCTTGACCACGTACTTCAGCGTGGCGAGTTCGTCGGCTTTCTTCGTCAGCGTGTTGAACTGCGTGCCGATCTCGCATTGGCCGGCCGTGGCGACCTCGTGGTGCTGCACCTCGACGATCTGGCCGAGCTCGGTCAGCACGTTGCACATCTCGGCGCGAAGATCCTGCAGCGAGTCGACCGGCGGCACCGGGAAGTAGCCGCCCTTCACGCCCGGACGATGGCCACTGTTGCCGCCTTCATAGCGATTCTTCGACGACCAGCCGGCCTCCTCCGATTCGACCTCGAAGAACACCTTGCCCATGTCGTTCTGCCAGCGTACCGAGTCGAAGATGAAGAACTCGGGCTCGGGCCCGAAGAACGCGGTGTCGGCGATGCCGGTCGACTTGAGATAGGCCTCGGCACGCTTGGCCAGCGAGCGCGGGTCGCGCGCATAGGCCTGCATCGTGTTCGGTTCGAGCACGTCGCAATGCAGGATCAGGGTCGCATCGGCATAGAACGGGTCGACGATCGCCGAGCCGGGATCCGGCATCAGCACCATGTCGGACTCGTTGATGCCCTTCCAGCCGGCGATCGACGAGCCGTCGAACATCTTGCCGTCCTCGAACGTCGCCTCGCTGATCGTGGCGGCGGGGAACGTCACGTGCTGATGCGCGCCGCGCAGGTCGGCGAAGCGCAGGTCGACATACTTGATGTTCTTTTCCTGGATGAGCTTGAGGACGTTCTGGGCAGACATGGAAAACCTCGGAGCGGTGGGGTGTAGGCCATGTTCAGCAAACGTTGTGCCACGTCTGCTGCTTCGCACAATTCCTTGTTTATCAAATGATTATCGTCTTGATGGAGCTACGCTCCGGGCGAGCCATGCACCGATCTAGTGCAAACGGATGCGGCGTTGCACAATCGAGGGTCATTCGGGCGGTCAGCCCGCCACCGATGGGCGGTCGCCAAGGCGTGTACGGCGGGGATCAAGGGGGCGGCCGCGAGCGACATGCGCGGATGGCGCGGCACAGGGGGATCAGGGCGAGCCTTGCCGGCGCGGAGCGCGCGTGTCGAATCTGCTCAGTGCGCGGCGCGCGCGGTCGGCGCGGTCCGCAACGCAAAACGCCGCCTCACGGCGGCGTTCTAACGACAGCGAGGGAGCAGCGGGACTACTTGACCTGTTCGATCATCCACTCAACGGTGGCCTTGACCTGCGCATCGCTCAGCGCGGGATTGCCACCGCGAGCCGGCATGATGCCGGCCGAACCGGTGTACCCCTCGGTGGCGTGCTTGACCAGGGTTTCGAGGCCTTCGGCGACGCGCGGCGCCCAGTGCACCTTGTCGGTGAGCTTCGGCGCCCCACCCGCACCGGTACCGTGGCAGGCGCTGCACAGATTCGTGTAGATCAGCGAACCATCGGTCGAACCGCCGTACGCAACTTGCGACGCGGCCGCCTTTCGTGCCGCCTCCTCGGCTGCAGCGATCGCCGCGCGCCCGGTCTCGCCGGCGTGCACGCCGCCTACCGGGGCGAGTCGCTGGCCGACGAGCTGCGCATGCGTCCCGCTGACCGGCTTCACCGCATCGCCGTAGATGTGGGCGGCGAGCGCGATCAAGACGACCGCGACGAGCATGAGCGCGGCGATCAACTGGGCGAAATGCTTCAGGAAGACCGCGTCGGTCTGGGGTACGGGATTGCTCACGAGCCACCTCTTGCGCGCGCCGACATCGAATCGAGCGCCGGATTGACGCACCAGTATAGCCAGCGCTTCGAAACCGCGGAAGGGCGCGCCGGCGCCGCGATGACCGCGGCACCGGGTCCGCGCTATGATGCGCGCCGCTGCGGAAGACCGCCGCGCCCGCCCGCGGTCACCGGCCCGCGCCGGGACGAGGCGATACATCGTCGCACCGGACCCCCACAACGCGCCTGTAGCTCAGCTGGATAGAGTACCGCCCTCCGAAGGCGGTGGTCGGAGGTTCGAATCCTCTCGGGCGCGCCATCCTTGAGACTGCGAAGCCGCCGCGGCCGTGATCCTTGCGGGCACCCTGCGAGTGATCAAGTTCCTGGCCGATCGCGTCATGGCACGGAACCGTTGACGCACCAGCGCGGACGCGTGGCCGGGAAGAAATTGCCGATGCCGATGCAGGTTTCGTCATTCTCCTCGTCGTCGCCATAGACCAGTGGATGCCCCGACGCGTTGAGGTAGGTGCACCGGGTCGTCATGGACGGGGAAAAGACCAGGAACGCCGGCGGACCGAACTGTGCTTCCGATGGGTGCGCCCAATCGCTGCTCTGCAGCAGCGTCGTCGCGCCGTCGCGGATTTCGGCCATCTGGGCATGGCGGCGCGTGCGTGTCGACAACCACCAGAAGCGCGAGCCCGCCGGGGCAAGACAGGTGGACGACACCGTTGAAGTCATGCCGTCGGGAATGAAGATCGCGGTGTTGAGCGACACGAACGAGGCGGTACGCGTGAACGCGGCACCCGCCGGCAACAACTCGGCCTCGAGCAGCGCCGACGTCACCACGGGCTTCCCGGTCAGGTTCACCGTCGACAGCTGCACCATGATCGGCTGTCCGGGTGCGAGATCGATGGCCAGCGGCTGTCCCGCACCGTCATCCGCCGGCATGACCAGCTGCGTCGAAGGAGGGTATGCGGAGAACAGCCAGTATGCCGTGAGCGAACTGAAGCACGATGCGGCGAGGAGCGTGCCGGGCGGCTGGAGTTCGACCGGGTTGCCGTTGCCATCGTACGATGCGCCGACAATCAGCGAACGCAGACCCTGCAGCGACGCCTTCCAGCGCCGTATGCCGGCCGCTGTCGTGGTCGGCGCGCGCAGGTAGTAGCAGGCCAGGCGCATTTCGCCGGGTGCGATCGTGAGCTCGGGCATCTCGACATGGAAGCCCGGCTCGAAACCGTCGAGAAACAGCACGTCCGCTTGCGCAGGCAACGGACCGGAAAGCGCGATCAGGCATCCCGCCACGGCCGCGATACGCACACGCCATCGATTCCGGATGTCCATGACGTCCCCTCCGACCCGGCCATCATAGGCCTGGAGCTGGCGCGCGTGCGAGCACGAACGCCTTGCGCGATGTCGGACGCAGCCTTGCCGAACCCCACGGCAGCGAAGCGCCTTCCAGACCTGGCCGCCGGCTTCACGACGCGATCGCGGGGTATGCCGACACCCGGATTCGAACTGGGGACCTACCGCTTACAAGGCGGTTGCTCTACCAACTGAGCTATGCCGGCACGGGTGTCGATTCTAGAGGATCACCGGCGCATTCTCGAACAGGCGCCGCTGCGGTGGGCGCTCAGAAGCAGGCGATCGCCTGCTCGCGAACTTCGCCGCTGGCACCGGCGCGTGCGCGCCAGTCGAGCGGGTGCTCGCGCGCCTCGGCGAAGTCGATCCAGTAGACGGGAAGCTCCTCGGTGCGCTGGACGACTTGCGCCGGGAAGCCCATGCCGACGATCTCGGCACGACGGCGTTCGGCGTTGGCCTGCTCGCGGAACAGGCCGAGCGAGACCGTGTTCTGCTGCTCGCCGGCCGTGACGACGTAGTAGTCGCGCACGCTTTTCGCCGACAGCGCGCGCGCGATGCCGAGCGCCTCTTCGCGCGTCTTCATCGCCGGCAGGTAGACCCAGTAGCCGCGCGACTGGGTCGCCCGCGCGTTGCGGAACTGGATGCGGCGCGCGTGCGGCGCCAGCGCCTGCATGGCCGCGCGCATGTCGGACTGGGTGGCGAACGGGCCGATCGAGCGGCAGCTGTCATCGGCATGGCCCGATGCAACGGCCGCACTGCCGGCAACCGGCTGGGCACCGCCATCGCGCTCGGACAACAGGACGAGGCGGGCGACGCCGGGCTCGGGCAGGAATTCGACATCGCGCGCGTCTGGTGCCGGCGCGAACGCGATCCAGCACGCTCCACCGATCGTCAGCGCGAGCAGGAGCAGGAACAGGAAGCGCGGAAACATCCGTTGCAGGCCGTGCGACGTCGGGGCGACGCGGCAATTCTAGCCTGAACGTCCGACGTCACCGTCCGCCGACATCGCTGCGCCGCGTCGTTCGGCCCACAAGGCGAGACCGTGCAGGACGAGGTCGCGGCCGCGCTCGACGCCATCGAGGCACGCCAGCCACTCATCGATCCCACCGCCATCGGCGACGACCGCAACCGGAACGCCGAGGCGTCCGGCGATGCACGCGCGGAACCGCTCGACGAGCGCGACTGCGGCGAGAATCGATCCCGACCACGCCGCGTCCGCCGTGTTCGCGGCGAGCTCGACGAGTTCGCCCGCTGCGGCGCCGACGCGCGCCGTGGCCAGCCCGAGTGCTCGACGGGTCAGCGCCGGCGATGCGGTGATGAGACCGCCGAGATGATGGCCCTCGGCGTCGAGCGCATCGAGGGTCAGTGCAGTGCCGCAACCGATCAGCACCTGTGCGCGTGCGGCCTGGGCGTGCAACGCGGCCATCGCGAGGAAGCGGTCGACACCGAGGCGCTGCGGCTCACGATACGCATTGACGATACCGAGTGCGCGCGCAGGACTGCGCACGAATTCCGCAGGCATCGAGAACACGGATTGCACGAGCTGCGCAAGCTCGTGCTCGCGGACCTCGTCGACGACGCTGGCGACGTGGATCGATCGCGGCTTCGGCAAGCCGCGCCAGTGCGCCGACACGCCGGCATCGATCGACGTCCCTGCATGCGCAAACGCGTCGCCGGGATGCAGCCCATCGTTGTCCCAGAGCGCCCACTTGAGGCGCGTGTTGCCGAAATCGACGAGCAGCCTCATGCGATGCCCGCGTCATCGGCGCGCACGCGAACTTCCCCCGCGTCGACGACGAACACACCACCCGGGCCACGCACGCGAAGGCGCCCTGCAGCGTCGACGCCGGCGGCGACGCCGTTGCGTTCAGCGGCCGCCGCGATCACGCGCACCGGGCGGCCATGCAGCGCATCATGCGCATCGTACGCCGCACGAAATGCCGGAAACCCGTGCTCGGCGAAGCGCGCGAGTGCATCGGCGAGGCGGCCCAGCACGTCGGCCGCGAACGCGTTGCGTCCCGGCATGCCGGGACCGACGAGCGTGGCCATGTCGGTGCACGGCTGGTCGATCGCCGCCGCTGCGCCGGCACCGAGGCGCAGGTTGATGCCGACCCCGACGACGGCGTGGCACGGGCCGAGCGCGTCGCCGGCCAGTTCGATGAGCACGCCGGCCAGCTTGCGGCCGTCGACGACGACGTCGTTCGGCCACTTCAACGCCGCCCCGCGTACGCCCGCCGCGGACAGGGCCTCGACCAGCGCAACGCCGACCGCGAGACTCAAGCCGCCGAGCGCCGCCATGCCGGTCTCGAAACGCCAGCGCAACGAAAGCGCGAGTCCGCCCGCGAGCGGCATCTGCCAGGCTCGTCCGTGGCGACCGCGGCCCCGCGTCTGTCGTTCGGCGAGACAGGCCTCGAACGGCGGTCCTCCATCGGCGAGGCGACGCAGCAGTTCGCTGTTGGTCGAGTCGATCTGCCAGTGCACGGGGACGGCGCCGAGGCGCTCGAGGACTCGCGGCGGGAGCCACTCGGCGATACGCCTGCCGTCGAGCAACTCGATCGCCGCGCCAAGGCGATAACCGCGACCGGCACGCGCCTCGATCGGCACGCCGGCCTCGCGCAGGGCCTCGATCTGCTTCCACACTGCGGCGCGCGTGATCCCGCCGCGCGCGGCGAGATCGCTGCCCGAGCGCGCGTGCTCGGTCGACAGCGCCAGCAGCAGGTCGCGCGCGGCAGCACTCACGGAGCGCTCGGCTTGCGGCCGAGCCGCGGCTCGTCGCCGCGGCGCAGCCGCACGAGGTTGGACCGGTGCGTGAACACGATCAGCAGCGCGACCGCCGCGCAGAATACCTGCAACGCCGGCGCGACCGGCCAACCGCCCAATGGCGCGAGGAGGCCGAGCAACGGCAGCACCAGCGCTGCGAGCACGGTGGCGAGGCCGACGATGCGCGTCACCGCGATCGTCCCCAGCCAGACGACGAACAGCACCGCGGCGAAGGCCGGCGCGAGGACCAGCAGCGCGCCCGCCGCAGTGCCCGCGCCCTTGCCGCCACGGAAGCCGAAGAAAATCGGCCAGCAATGGCCGACGACCGCGGCCAGCGCGCAGGCCGGACCCAGCACCGTCGCGTCGATGTCGCCGCCGTGCAGGTTCGGATCGGCACCGAGCCACGCCGCAAGCGCGCCCTTGCCGACATCGATCGCGATCACGCCGAGGGCGAAACGCCAGCCGGCGACGCGCAGCGCATTGGTGCCTCCGGCATTGCCGCTGCCGTGACGGCGGATGTCGAGGCCGCGCAGGCGCCCGAGCAGGAGGCTGCCCGACAACGAGCCGAGCAGGTAGGCGGCCACGAGTTTGGCGAGCACGATCGCCATCGGTCCCGGAGATCCTCGTTGCGGAATCAGGGCGCAGGCACGGCCGGCATCACCGACACCGCGACCGCGCCGGCGCCGGCATGCGCGGCGATCGCGCTGCCGGCGTCGAGCACTTCGCCGCAGTCGATCCCCGCCACGCACGCCTGCAGCGCAGCGCGCACCCGCTGTCCTTCGGCCGGATTGTCGCAGTGCATGACCTGCGCGCGCCAGCGACGTGCCGGATCGAGCGTCGCGCCGACGCGCGAAGCGAACCGGGTGGCGATGTCGGCGCCGTCGAACATGACGCCGCGCACATGCAGGCGTCCGTCGCCGCCGCCGATGCGCGCTATCGGCACGAGGCGCAGCCAACGCGTGATCGTCAATGCCCAGGGCGGAATGCGCCCGCCGCGCACGGCTGCGGAGAGGTCGCGCACGAAGGCGAATGTCGCAGTGGACGCGCGCAAGGCCTCGACCTCAGCGACGATCGTCGCCGCGTCGACACCGGCGGCGGCGCGTTCGGCCGCGTGCATCGCGAGCAGACCCTCGCCGCCCGACACGTTCGCCGTGTCGACCACGCGGATGCGGCCGCCGAGCGGCGCGGCCGCGCTCTCGCCTGCCTGGAGGGTCCCCGACAGCGCGCGCGAGAGGCCCACGTAGACGACTTCGGCGTGGTGACTCAGCAGGAACTCGAACAGGCGGCGGAAATCGCCGGGTGGCGGCTGCGAGGTGCGCACGACGGCGGTCGTCGTGCGCACCAGCTCGTGGAATGCCCCTGCCGACAGCGAGACCTTGTCGAGGTAGTCATCGGCACCGACCGTGACACGCACGGGCACCACATGCAGCGGCAGTCGCTCGAGCGCGGCTGCCGGCAGGTCGGCCGCCGAATCGATGACGATGGCGACGCCGCCACGCCCGTGCGCCGCTCGCTGCTGCGCTTGCATGTCGTCGGCCTTGCGCGCGCGCACGTCGCCGAACCGGGCCAGCGTATCGAACAACATCGCGGGATCGTCGACGTGCATGTGCACGCGCAGCTTCTCGCGCGTGCCGGCGATGACCCGGCTCGAGCCGTCGATCGCCGCGAGCGCCGCGTGCACGTCCGCGCGCTCGATGGCCGGCGCCGACAGCACGCACTCGGTGCACCAGCGATGGCGTGCTTCGGCTTCGTCGGGTGGCGCCACGACGCCGTGCTCGCCGCCATTGCCGACCGCCGTCGGAGCGACGAGCTGGCGGCCGTGCGCGACGAAATCGCTGGCGCCCTCGAGCAGGTGCACGAAGCCCTGTGCGCCGGCATCGACCACGCCGGCCTTTTGCAGCAGCGCCATCTGCTGCGGCGTCCGCGCCAGTG
>JAFLDX010000039.1:12001-20198 GCA_017302215.1 Lysobacterales bacterium | reverse complement strand
CACGCTCGGCGCCTCGCTCGCCCTCGCCGCGGCCGGTCTCGCCGGCCACGTGCAGGCCGCCGACGCGCCGGTCGCGAAGGCCGACCTCGGCCACTGTAGCGGCGTCAACGCGTGCAAGGGACACAACGGCTGCAAGACCGCGAACAACGCCTGCAAGGGGCAGGGCGGCTGCAAGGGCCAGGGCTTCGTCGAGGCGACCGCGTCGGCCTGCACGGCGATGGGCGGCACGCTCGATGCGGCCGCACCGACGCGCGCGGCGGCGGTCGAGACGGTCAAGTGCTATGGCGCGAACGCCTGCAAGGGCCACAACGATTGCAAGACCGCGAGCAATGCCTGCAAGGGCCAGGGCGGCTGCAAGGGCCAGGGCTTCGTCGCGATCCCGAAGGCCACCTGCAGCGATGTTGGCGGCACGGTGAAGTCCTGATGGGCGACGGAGCCGACAGCACCAACGGCTCCGATCGTTCGGCGCCGCCCGGGAGGGAGCTTCCGGGCGGGCGGCCGTGGTTCGGGTTCGGGCTGGGGTTGCGCAGCGAGCATTTCGACAGCGTGCTGACGGAGCGCCCCACGGTCGGGTGGTTCGAGATCATCTCCGAGAACTTCATGGTCGACGGCGGCAAGCCGCGCCACTACCTCGATGCGATCCGCGCGGACTACCCGCTGGCGATGCACGGCGTGTCGCTGTCGATCGGCAGCGCCGAACCGCTCGACCGCGACTACCTGCGCGCGCTCGATCGGCTCGCGCGCCACGTCGAGCCGATCTGGGTGTCGGATCATCTCTGCTGGACCGGCATCGCCGGCATCAACGGCCACGACCTGTTCCCGCTGCCGTACGACCGCGCCACGCTCGACCACGTCGCCGCGCGCGTCGGCCAGGTGCAGGACGCGCTCGGGCGCGAACTCGTGCTCGAGAACGTGTCGAGCTATGCGCGCTTCGCCGGCGACACGCTCGACGAGGCGCAGTTCCTTGCCGAACTCGTGCACCGCACGGGCTGCAAGCTGCTGCTCGACGTCAACAACGTCTATGTGAGCTCGCGCAACCACGGTTTCGATGCTGACGCCTGGATCGCCACGCTGCCGGCCGAGGCGATCTGGCAGATCCACCTCGCCGGCCACAGCGACCGCGGCGACGTCGTCATCGACACGCACGATGCGCCGGTCTGCGAAGCGGTATGGGCGCTGTACGCGCGCACGCTCGCACGCATCGGCGCCGTGACGACGATGATCGAGCGCGACGACCACATTCCGCCGCTGGGCGAGCTGGTCGAGGAACTCGGGCGGGCAAGGGCGATTGCCGAGTCGGTGCTGGCCGTGCGCGGCACGGAGGCGGCATGAGCGGGCCGCGAATGACCCACACGTCTCCGCGATGCCGGCGAAATGCGAAGACGCGTTTCACCAGCCGAAGGCTGGGCATCCAGCTTCCTCCCGTTCAAGACGCTGGGTCCCGGCTTGGCCAGCCATTCGGCTGTTGAAGCCGCCGGGATGACGAGGAAACGAGGAGCAACTCGAGGTTCCCATGAGTGAATCGCTCGACACACGGCAACGGCAGTTCCTCGACCACGTGCGCGGGATGTCGGATGACGCGCCCGATCTGGCCGATGGCCCGGTGCCGGCCGCGCTCGGCCTTGCTGTCTACGTCAATGCCTATCGCGCCCGCCTGCGCGAGGCCCTCGCCGCCGATCATCCGCGCCTCGCACGCCACCTCGGCGAGGCGCGCTGGCTCGCGCTGTGCGATGCCTACATCGATGCGCAGCCGTCGACGGCGAGATCGCTGCGCACGTTCGGCGATCGGTTGCCCGAATTCATTTCGCAGGCGGTCCCTGTGGGAGCGGCTTCAGCCGCGATGGCTCGTGAGCAGGGCCCGAAGGCGGAGAGATCGCGACTGAAGTCGCTCCCACGAATGGCCGCGGCTGGCGCCGAGGTGACTCCTGAAGGAATGGTTTCAACCGCGATGGTGTGTGGTGCGGCGAAGGGCTTTCCTGTGGGAGCGGCTTCAGCCGCGATCGAGCCGCAGCATTTCGATGAGCCGAAACGATCGCGACTGAAGTCGCTCCCACCAACGGCCACAGTCAGGTCCGCGGTGGATTCTGTGGGAGCGGCTTCAGCCGCGATTCCGCAGCCGCGCGATCCGGATTCGGAAAGGTCGCGACAGGCGTTCACCCGCGAAGCGGGTCAGTCGCTCCCGCAGCGCACGGCCGCAAGCCGCTCCCAAGCGGATACCGACGTGGCGTTGATATCGGAGCTGGCGCGCTTCGAGCGCAGCCTGCTCGATGCCTTCGACGCGGCGGATGCGCCGCGTACGGTGTGGCGTGCGATCGAGGCGCTTCCTGCCGAAGACTGGCCGGGGCTGCGCTTGACGATGCACCCGAGCCTGCGTCATCTGCCGTTGCGCACGCGCGCGGTGGCGGTGTGGCAGTCGCTTGGCGATGGGGAGGACGGTGGCGACGTGATGGGTGTCGTCCCGCCCGCCGTGTTCGTCTGGCGTGATGTCGAGCGCATCACGCGCTTTCGGGCGTTCGCGGAGGACGAGGAAGCGGCGCTGGTCGGCATGCTCGGGGGCCGCGATTTCGCACGCGTCTGCGAAGATCAGTTGGCCTTCCACGATGCCGCCTCGATTCCGCCACGCATGATCGCGTGGTTGCGCGCATGGGTGGATGACGGGCTGGTGGTCGGCGTCGTCGCGGCGGAGGTCGTCGAGGCGGCTTGATCGATCCGGGTGGACCGATGCCTCGCATTGGCCGCCACCGGCCCCTCATCCGGCGCTGCCGCGCCACCTTCTCCGCGCTTCGCGGGGCGAAGGGAAGCAAGCGCATTCACGCTCCCGCTGTCCCTTCTCTCCGCTTCGCGGGGCGAAGGGATGCAAGCGCATTCATGCTCCCGCTGTCCCTTCTCTCCGCTTTGCCGGGAGAAGGGATGCAAGCGATTTCCTGCTCTCGCTCTCCCTTCTCCCCGTGTCAACGGGGAGAAGGTGCCGAAGGCGGATGAGGGGCGCTCCTGGTCTTCACCCGTTGCAGCAGTCCGCAGCGATCAGCCCCTCATCCGGCGCTGCCGCGCCACCCCGGATCGAGTCCGGGGCAGGCTCTTCTCCCCGCTTCGCGGGGCGGAGGGATGCAAGCGCATTCACGCTCCCGCTATCCCCTCTCCCCCCTTCGCGGGGCGAAGGGATGCAAGCGATTTCTTGCTCTCTCTCTCCCTTCTCCCCGTGTCAACGGGGAGAAGGTGCCGAAGGCGGATGAGGGGCGCTTCTCGTCTCGTACCGGGGCAGCAGGCGCCGGTGGAAGCGACGAGCAAGCGGGATGGCGCGTCGTTAGCCGTCGAGGCGTTTGCGCAGGACCGCGTGGTACGGATGATCGCCGGCGAGGCGCGGTGCGAGCGTGGTGCGCAGGCGCTGTGCTTCGTCGTGCTTTCCCTGTGCCGACAGCGCCTGCACGAGGGCGACCTCGACTTCGAGCACGCGCGGGTGCGTGGCCGGGTGCGGTGGCGAGCGCAACGCGAGGGCCGATCGCAGCAGCGGTTCGGCGTCGGCGGGGCGTGATCCGGCCAGCGCCACGCGGGCGGCGGCGTACAGGGCGAAGCCGCGGCGGAAGTCGTCGGGCGGATAGGCGCGGTCGGCGAACGAAAGCGCTTCGTCGGCGCTCGCCTTCGCGGCCGCGACATCGCCGGCGTCGAGTTCGGCTTCGCTGCGCTGGGCGAGCAGGATCGGGCGCCAGGCATTCGTCGGCGGCGCGGTGGGCGGGTAGGTTGTCGCTTCGCGCAAGGCCTCGCGCGCTTCGTCGAAGCGTGCTTCGAGGCGCAGCAGGTCGCCGAGGCTGCCCTTGATCGCGCGCGCGTTGCCGTTGTCGGGCGGCTGCTGGGCGAGGGCCTTGTCGAGCGCATCGCGCAGCATCGATTCCGCCTCCGCATAGCGACCGGTGACGATGCGGATGAGGGCATGTTCGCGCCGCGCGACGTTGTCGCCGGCGCGGTCGCCGGCGCTGCCCGGCTCGCGCGCGGAGATCGCGAACGACTTGGCGAACATCGCATCGGCGTCGTCGTAGCGCCCGACCTGGGCGTAGTCCGAGCCGAGCCAGGCGTAGTAGTTGGCGAGCTGGCGCAGCTCGACGACGCCCGGTTCGGCGACGATCGCAGTCAGCGTCTCGCGACGCGGCAGGGCCTCGACGACGCGGCCGCGCCGTTCGAGCAGGGCGAGCAGGGCATGCTCGATCGACAGTGTCTTGCGATGACGCGGGCCGATCGTCAGCGCATAGATGCGCGCCGCTTCGCGCGCCGAGGCTTCGGCGGCATCGATGCGCACGGCGCGCGACTGGATCAGCGACCACTCGTTGTACGCGTGGCCGACGTCGTAGCCATCGGGTCCGTACAGGGCGGTGTAGGCATCGACGCCGCGCCGGAACTCCGCATCGGCCTCGTCGAACCGGCCGAGCAGGCCGAGCGTCCAGCCGAGCAGGACGCGCTGCTCGGCGACGGCGGCATGCACCTCGCCGAGGCGCGCGGCGTCTTCGGCCAGGCTCTCGCGCAGGAAGGTTTCGGTGTCCTTCGGCTTGCCGAGCCCGTCCATCGCCTGCGCGATGCGCGTGTGCATCCACGCGATCGTCTCCGGATCGGCCTGCGCATCGTCGTCGAGCAGGGCGAGGCCTTCGCGGGTCAGCGCGATCGCCTCGTCGTACTTGGAGCGGCCGATCGCCATCTCGCCCGCACCGGCCAGCACGCGCGCGCGCACGTCCTCGGGCATGTCCGGCGTCCTGCTCAGGGCCAGCGCGCGATCGATCAGCGTGCCGGCGCGATCGTAGTCGCTGTTGGCGATGTAAAGCTGGCCGAGCTGGGTCAGCAGGTCGGCCTGCAGGGCCGGTTGCGCATCGAAACGCGGCAGCAGGGCCTCGCCTTTCGCGATCAGCTGGGTCGGCGTGATCGGCGATCCGCCATTTCGGTTCGGATCGGCCTGTGCGATCACGTCCTGCAGGAAGTGCTGGTTCGCGGTGGCGCGGCGAGCCTGTTCGACCGCGCGCATTGCCTCGATGGCCCGCTCGCGCGCCTCGCGCAGGGCGACCAGGGTGGTTGCGAGCAAGGCCAGCACCGCGAGTGCAGCGAGGGCGACGCCGACCCGATGCCGGCGCACGAAGCGGCCGATGACGTAGGCCGGGTCCGGGCGGGCGAGCGACAGCGGGCGGTGGTCGAGCCAGCGCGCGAGGTCTTCGCGCAGCAGGGCGACCGAGGCGTAGCGCTCGTTCGGCGCCGACGCGACGGCGTGCGCGATGATGCGGCCGAGGTCGCCGCGCAGCAGCGCGACGCGGTCGCGGACGCTGCCGGCGACGTTCGAGGAAACCTCGCGCGAGGATTCGCGCGCGAGTTCGCCGGTCGTCCAGTCGCCGTGCGGGCGCTGCGTGATGGTCGGCAGACGGCGCCCGCTGACCAGTTCGTACAGCAGCAGGCCGAGCGCGTGGATGTCGGTTGCGGTCGTCACGCGTTCGCCGCGCAGTTGTTCCGGCGCGGCGTATTCGGGCGTGAACACGCGCGTGGCCGGCGTCGCGTCGTCGTTCGGATCGAGCACCTGGGCGATGCCGAAGTCGAGCAGCTTGGCGGTGCCGTCGCGACTGACGTGGACATTCGATGGCTTGAGGTCGCGGTGCACGACGAGCTGCGCGTGCGCGTGGGCGACCGCCGCGCAGACCTGGTCGAACAGGCGCACGCGCGCACGCACGTCGAGGGCGTTGCGCGCGCACCAGTCGAGCAGCGGTTCGCCGTCGACATACTCCATCGCGAGCCAGGCGCGGCCGTCGCTGACACCCGCATCGACGAAGGCGGTGATGTTCGGATGGGTCAGGGCGGCAAGGATGCGCCGTTCGCGCGCGGCGAAGCGCTTCGCGCTCGCACCGGCGTGGTCGAGCAGCTTGAGCGCGACGCGCTGTACGAAGTCGGCATCGCGGCGCTCGGCGAGGTACACGTGGCCCATGCCGCCTTCGCCGATCCGTTCGAGCACGCGAAACGGGCCGATGTCGGTCGGCATCGCGCAAGCATCGGCCACGGCGAGGCGGTGCAGGTCCGCGGTGCCGACATCGGCGTGGCCGTCGTCCGAGAGGAGCTCGCGCGCGCTTGCCGCGAGCGCCGGGTCGTCCGCCGCGATGCGATCGAGTTCGCGATCGCGTTCTGCATCAGCCATGCCGTCGAGGCGCGCGAGCAGGTCGCGCAGCGCGCGCCAGCGCTCGGCGGAGAACAGCGGCTCGTCACGCGCGTCGCTCATGGCGCGCCGGTGAGGGCGAGCCTGAGGTAGTTGCGCGCGAGGCCGAGGTCGCGCTGGATCGTGCGTTCGGTGACGCCGCGCAGGTCGGCGATCTCCTGCGTCGACAGGCCGCCGAACAGGCGCCAGGCGAACACCTCGGCGAGCTCCTCGTCCTGGCGCTCGAGCGCGCCGAGAGCCTGGTCGAGGGCGAGCGCGTGCTGCGCGTCGGCGTGTAGGTCGGGCAGGTCGTCGTCGAGTTCGGTTCGAATCAGATCGCCGCCACGCTTCTCGGTCAGGCGTTCGCGGGCCTGGTCGATCACGGTCTGGCGCATCGCGCGCGCGGCGAGGTTGAAGAAGTGCCGGCGGTCGTTGAGCGCATCGAGGCGGCCGTGCACGAGCTTGAGGAAGGCCTCGTTGACGAGCGCGGTCGGAGTCAGCGTGGCCGATGCGGCTCCGCGGCCGAGCTGGCGCGCGGCGAGGCGGCGCAGTTCCGCGTAGATCTGCGCATAGGCGCGATCCGCCGCGTCGCGGTCACCATGGCCGGCCGCACGCAGCCATTCCGTGAGGGGGGGCGATTCGGACACGGGACCTCCTGCGTCGGCGGCAGGATAGCGCAGAGGTGCCGCCCGCGAATGCCGCTCGGAAGACCCGGGTCGCTCCGCTTTCCGGCGATCGCCGTTCCACCGGCGTCACGGCGATCCCCGCCTTCCTTCTCCCCGTCGCCACGGGGAGAAGGACCATCAAGAGCTCGACGACGCCTGCCTATCCTTCGCCCCGCGCAGCGGGGAGAAGGTGGCGCGGCAGCGCCGGATGAGGGGCCGATCGTCGCGCAGCACAGCGATCAGGCAAAGACGAGAAGCGCCCCTCATCCGCCCTCCGGGCACCCCGGATCGAGTCCGGGGCAGGCTCTTCTCCCCGTCGCCACGGGGAGAAGGAACATCAAGAGCTCCGCGGGCCTGCCTTCTTTCTCACCGTCGCAACGGGGAGAAGGAACATCAAGAGCTCGACGACGCCTGCCTATCCTTCGCCCCGCGCAGCGGGGAGAAGGTGGCGCGGCAGCGCCGGATGAGGGGTCGATCGTCGCGCAGCACCGCGATCAGGCGAAGACGAGGAGCGCACCTCATCCGCCCTCCGGGCACCCCGGATCGAGTCCGGGGCAGGCTCTTCTCCCCGTCGCCACGGGGAGAAGGAACATCAAGAGCTCCGCGAGGCTGCCTTCTCTCTCGCCGTCGCGATGGGGAGAAGGAACATCAAGAGCTCGACGACGCCTGCCTATCCTTCGCCCCGCGCAGCGGGGAGAAGGTGGCGCGGCAGCGCCGGATGAGGGGCCGATCGTCGCGCAGCACCGCGGTCAGGCAAAGACGAGAAGCGCCCCTCATCCGCCCTCCGGGCACCTTCTCCCCGTCGCCACGGGGAGAAGGACCATCAAGAGCTCCGCGGGGCTGCCTTCTCTCTCGCCGTCGCGATGGGGAGAAGGAACATCAAGAGCTCGACGACGCCTGCCTATCCTTCGCCCCGCGCAGCGGGGAGAAGGTGGCGCGGCAGCGCCGGATGAGGGGCCGGAGGTCGCGCAGCATCGCGATCAGGCAAAGACGAGAAGCGCCCCTCATCCGCCCTCCGGGCATCTTCTCCCCGTCGCCACGGGGAGAAGGAACATCAAGAGCTCCGCGGGGCTGCCTTCTTTCTCGCCGTCGCGATGGGGAGAAGGAACATCAAGAGCTCGACGACGCCTGCCTATCCTTCGCCCCGCGCAGCGGGGAGAAGGTGGCGCGGCAGCGCCGGATGAGGGGCCGATCGTCGCGCAGCACCGCGATCAGGCAAAGACGAAAAGCGCCCCTCATCCGCCCTCCGGGCACCTTCTCCCCGTCGCCACGGGGAGAAGGAACATCAAGAGCTCCGCGGGCCTGCCTTCTTTCTCACCGTCGCAACGGGGAGAAGGAACATCAAGAGCTCGACGACGCCTGCCTATCCTTCGCCCCGCGC
>JAFLDX010000039.1:0-11901 GCA_017302215.1 Lysobacterales bacterium | reverse complement strand
AGCGCCCCTCATCCGCCCTCCGGGCACCTTCTCCCCGTCGCCACGGGGAGAAGGACCATCAAGAGCTCCGCGGGGCTGCCTTCTCTCTCGCCGTCGCGATGGGGAGAAGGAACATCAAGAGCTCGACGACGCCTGCCTATCCTTCGCCCCGCGCAGCGGGGAGAAGGAACATCAAGAGCTCGACGGCTGCCTTCCTTCTCCCGTCGCCACGGTGAGAAGGGACAGCGAGGGCGCGATTGCGCGTGCGCGTCGGCACGGTGGTTGCCGGTTGGCCGGGGCGGTGCCGGATCGTGTCGGCAGAAACGGTGCTTTCCCGTTTCCCCGGGTATGGCCTACCGGGAGTGCACGCGAATGATCTCACCGAACGTTCCATCCGCCGCCACGCAGGGGCAGGACCGCGCCGCGGCCGATGCCGGTCGGCGCCGATGCCTGCGCGGTCTTTTCTGGATCGCCTTGGCGCTGGCCGCCTTCGCCCAGCCGGCCTCGGCCGCGATCACCTACTGCGTCGGCACGACGGCCGAACTGGACAACGCCCTGACTGTTGCGGCGAGCCCTAGCGGGCAGACGATCCTGATCAAGCTCAAGCAGGGCACCTACCACGTCGGCGGTTCGTACATGATGGGTTCGCGCATCTACAACGCGATGCAGTGGCTCGGCGGCTACAACGCCGACTGCACGGAACGCACGGTGCGTCCGTCGAACACGGTCATCGATGGCGATGGCGGCATGTTCCAGGGTTCGCGCATGCGCGGCGACCTCAAGGTCGAGGGACTGCGCTTCCAGAACATGCTCGGCAGCGAAGGCGCGGTCCGGCTGGATGCCTACGACGACACCGAGGACTTCGACATCAACGTGTTCTCGAACGAGTTCCTCGGCATCGGCTTCTCGACCGGCTGCTACGACTGCGACGGCGTGCTCGCGCAGTTCGTCAACAACCTGGTCGCCGCCGCGCCGACCGATGGCGTCGTGTCGCGCTTCATCTACAGCGATGAAGCGTTTGTCTATCTCGCCAACAACACGATCGTGAACAATGCCAACCGCGGCATCGTCGTGGTCAGCGATGGCATCAACACCGTGGCCAACAACGTGGTCTGGAACAACCCGCAGCGCGACATCTGGGTCGAGGGCGACACTGACGGCAACCCGGGCAGTGCGCGCTACTACGCGAACCTCTACGACGACCGCTACGGCGACGAGGGTGCCGGTTCGTACGGCAGCCTGCACGGCGACCCGCTGTTCACCGGCACGAACAACTATCGCCTGCAGGCCGCCTCGCCGGGGGTCAACAGCGGCGCGGTGGTCAACCCGAGCGCGAGCCTCGACCTCGACGCGCGCCCGCGCGTGATCGGCTCGGCGCCGGACCGCGGCGCCTACGAGGCGCTCGTCGACGACACGATCCCGTTGACGCTGACCGTGACCAACACGAACGACAGCGGCGCCGGCTCGCTGCGCCAGGCCATCCTCGACGCGAATGCGAACCCGGACTTCACGTTCATCACGTTCCAGATCCCGGGCAGCTGCCCGCGCACGATCGCGCCGGTGACCGCGCTGCCGAGCCTCAGCCAGGGCGTGCGCATCGATGGCTACAGCCAGCCCGGCAGTGCGGCCAACACGCGCGAGACGGGCGACAACGCGGTGCGCTGCGTGATCCTCGATGGCCAGAACAGCGTCGCGACCGGACTGGCCTACACCGGTTCGACCTCGACCCAGTTCTGGCTGCAGGGGCTCGCCATCGGCGGCTTCACCTCGGCCGGCCTGCGCATGGCCGGCGGTCTCGACAACATCGTCTGGGGCAACCAGTTCGGTGGCCGCGTCGGTCCGGTCACGCTGTCCGGCAACGGCACCGGCATCGTGCTGACCTCGGTCGCGCGCTCGGCGTCGATCGGCGGCGATGCGGCCGCGCAGCGCAACGTCATCGCCGGCTCGACCGTGGCCGGCATCGAGACCGGATCGTTCGGCTTCTTCGCCTCGACCGACAACGAGATCGTCGGCAACCTGATCGGCGCGACCGGCAATGGCACGGTCGCGAACGGCAACGCCATCGGCATCCGCCTCGCCACCGGCGGCAACGGCGTGCGCGACAACGTGATCGTCAACAGCACGGGCGACGGCGTGCGCGTCGACGGCAGCGTGGACAACGTCATCGAACGCAACCGCATCGGTCGCATCGACACGGTCTGCACCGGCTTCCCGGTGATCACATGCCTGCCCGACGCGGCGCCGAACGGGCGCCACGGGATCCGTTTCGAGAACGGCGCGCACGACAACCTCGCCTCGGCCAACTCGGTGTGGAACAGCGGCAACATGGGCATCTCGGTCGGCGGCGCGGGCCGCGGTAACCGGCTCTCGGCCAATTCGATTTACCGCAGCGCGTCGTACGGCATCGACCTCGACGGCACCGGCCTCAACGACAACGACGCCGCCGCCGCCGCGCAGGGCCAGCCGAACCGCGGCCTCAACTACCCGACCATCACGCGTGCCTGGGGTGGCAACCGCGCGGGCTGGATCGAAGGCACGCTCGAGTCGACCAACGACGTCTACCAGATCCAGGTGTTCACCTCGGCGCTGCCCGACAACGTGCCGAATGGTGAGGGCGAGGTGTTCCTGCGCACAGGGCTCGCCTCGATCTTCAATGCGCCGACCGGACAGAACGGCAACGCGAGCTTCCGCATCGCGTTCTCGAGCCCGGACGTGTCCCTCGGCGGACGCCGCTTCGCGCTGACCGCGATCGATTCGGCCGGCAACACCTCGGAGTTCTCGTTCAGTGCGCCGTATCTGTGCGACGTGATCTTCCGCCAGGGCTACGACAATGCGGAGGGCGATGCCTGTGCGCCGTGATCGCCTCCCGCGAGCGGCGACGGTCGCGCTCGGCATCTGCGTCGCATCGGTGGCGGACACGGCCGGCGCCGCGACGTTCCTCGTCACGACGACGGCCGACGACGGCGCCGGTTCGCTGCGCGAGGCGATCGTCGCCGCGAATGCCGCGAGCGGGGCCGACACGATCGCGTTCGGCATTGCCGGTGCCGGTCCGCACGCGATCACGCTTTCGAGCCCGCTGCCGGGCATCGTCGGCACGCTCGCCGTCGACGGCTACAGCCAGCCGGGCAGCCTGGTGAACACGCGCACGACGTATGACGGCGGCCTCGACACGCAACTCGCGATCGAGGTCATCGGCAGCGGTGGCGCCGGATTCTGGCTGCAGGCCAGCGGCGCGAACCTGACCGTGCAGGGGCTCGCGCTGAACGGGTTCGCCGATGCGGTCGCCGGCTGGAACGGCGGCGTCGATGCCTCGCAACTGACGGTCTACGGCAACTTCATCGGTACGCGCCTCGACGGCAGCGCCTTGCCCGGCAACGGCAACTCGGGCAGTGGCGTGCGCGCCGGCTTCACGCGCACGCGCGTCGGCGGAATGCAGCCCTGGCAACGCAACCTGTTGTCGGGCAACGGCGG
Organism: Lysobacterales bacterium; assembly: GCA_017302215.1. Taxonomy (GTDB): domain Bacteria; phylum Pseudomonadota; class Gammaproteobacteria; order Xanthomonadales; family Rhodanobacteraceae; genus Dokdonella. The sequence continues at coordinate 8,451 of JAFLDX010000039.1, read as the reverse complement.
GGCGGCCGTGTACGCGAGCGGTCCGGTCGTCGTCGAAGGCAACCTGATCGGCACCGATGCGGGCGGCACGACCGCGATCGCGAACGGCATGGCGAGCAACTGGCCGGCCGTGCTGATCGGTGCGCGCAGCGAAGTGCGCGTCGGCGGCGCCGCGCCGGGCGCGCGCAACGTGATCTCGGGCAACCGAACCTGGGGCATCGGCGTCTGGTACTCGTTCGGCCCGGGCGGCCCCGTTTCGGACTTCGCGATCAAGGGCAACGTCATCGGCACCGACGCGAGCGGCCTGGCGCCGCTTCCGAACGGATTTGCGGAACCGAACGCGGCTGCGTTCGGCGGCGGCATCCAGATCCAGCACTCGGGCAGCAGCAGCCTGGCCATCCCGATCGGCGGTTTCGATCCGGGCGAGGCGAACCTCATTGCCTGGAACCGCGGTGCGGGCGTCGCCGCCTCTGCGAACACCACGGGCGAGGTATTCGACCTGCGCGGCAACCTCATCCACCACAACCGCGGCGTGGGCTTCGCCAATGTCGACATCGGGTCGACCGGACCCACGCCGAACGATCCGGGCGATGCCGATGGCGGGTCCAATGGCGGGCAGAACTGGCCGGAGATCGTTTCGGTCGCGCGCAACGGCGACCAGCTGACGATCCACTATCGCGTCGACACCGACCTCGCCAGCGCGGCGTGGCCGCTGCGCATCGATTTCCACGAGAACCGACGAGGCGGCGCGGGCGCATGGCTCGGCAGCGACAGTTGTCCGGCATCGAGTGCCGGGCAGCTGCGCGAGATCACGTTGCTGTTACCGCCCGCGACGCGGGCGCCGCCGCTCGTGGCGATCGCGACCGATGCGAATGGCCGCAGCAGCGAAATCTCGCCGGCCTTCGACGTGCTGTTCGAGAACGACTTCGACTGAACCGGTCGGGCCCGCTCGCCGGCGTGGACGCGCACTCGCGTCACTTCGTCGTCGGCGGCGATCAGGTGCGCGCGACGACGCGCACGAGAGCGACGCCGAGCAGGGTCGCGAACAGGCTGCCGGCCACGTGCACGACCACGATCGCGGCACTCCACAGCCAGTGGCCGCGCAGCATGAGGCCGACCGTTTCGCCGGAGAAGGCCGAGAACGTGGTCAGGCCGCCGAGGAAGCCGGTCGTCAGCGCGAGTTGCACCGGCACCGGCAGGTTCGGAAACGAGGGCAGCACGGCGATGACGATGCCCATCAGCAGGCCGCCGATCAGGTTCGCCGCGAGGGTGCCGAGCGGGATGTGGCCCGACATCGGCGCGAGCGCGATCGTCAGCAGCCAGCGCGAGAGCGCGCCGAGTGCTGCGCCGAACGCGATGGCGAGGGCGGACGTGGCATCGACGGACATGGCGGATGGCCCGGGGGGTGCGGATTGCGGCAGTGTAGGGCACGCGGCGCGGTCATCGTGGTCGCCGCCCCGCGCCGAAGTCACGACCCAGGCCGGGAGATTCCCGGGCGGTCGTACCTGTCGCGGGGCACATCCGTCGAGCAAGCTCGGCGCTGCGGCAAGCGGTCACCGCACCGAGCCGAGCGAGCTTGGCGTGATGGATTCGCGTTCGCGTACGGGAGCCGAGCAAGCTCGGCTCTACGGATTCGGGTTCGTGCACGGGAGCCGAGCAAGCCCGGCTCCACGTAGAGCGGAGCTTGCTCCGCTGCCCCGGCATGGGTGCGATGCGTCGGAGCCGAGCGAGCCCGGCTCCACGTAGAGCGGAGCTTGCTCCGCTGCACAGGCTTCCATCGGCGTGACGCGGGCGGGCCGAGTCCGTAGCATGCGCGGCCTCGCATGACCGCACCCGCACCCACCGCCCCATCCGTTGCGCCGCGCCGCCGCCGGCTTGCGCCGCTGCTTGCCGCGCTCGCCATGTTCGGTCCGTTCGCGATCGACACGATGTTCCCGGCGTTCCCGCTCATCGCGCGCGATCTCGGCACCTCGCCGCTGGCCATGCAGCAGACGCTGAGCGTCTACCTCGTCGCCTATGCGCTGATGTCGCTCGTGCACGGCCCGCTGTCGGACGCGATCGGTCGGCGCCGCGTCATCCTCGCCGGGGTCTTCGTGTTCGTGCTCGCCTCGATCGGATGCGCGCTGGCGCGTTCGATCGAAGGGCTGCTCGCGTTCAGGGCGCTGCAGGGGGTCTCCGCCGGTGCCGGGCTCATCGTCGGCCGCGCGATCATCCGCGACTGCTTCGACGGCGCCGATGCGCAGCGGCTCATGTCGACCGTGTCGATGATCTTCGGCGTCGCCCCGGCGATCGCACCGATCGTCGGCGGCTGGGTCGTCGGCCATGCTCACTGGTCGATGATCTTCTGGCTGCTCGCGGCGTTTGCTGCCGCATTGCTGGTCGCGTGCATCGCCTGGTTGCCGGAGACGCATCCGCCGCAGCGACGCATCGCGCTATCCCCGCGCGCGATCGGCGCGGGCTACCGGTTCGTGGTGTTAGACCGCGCGTTCCTGCCGCTCGTGTTCGCCGGCAGCCTCGGCTTCAATGCGTTGTTCGTCTACATCGCCTCGGCGCCCGTGTTCGTGCTCGAGGTGCTTGCACTCGACACGCAACAGTTCGCCTGGCTGTTCGTGCCGGCGATCGGCGGCCTCATGCTCGGCTCGTTCCTGTCCGGGCGACTGGCCGGACGCCTGAGCGCCCGTCACACGGTCAGGCTCGGCTACGCGATCATGCTCGCCGCGTGCGCGATCAACATCACGGTCGCGCTCGTGCTCGACGCACCGCGCGTGCCGTGGTCGGTGCTGCCGATCGGCCTGCATTCGGCCGGCATCGGCATCGCGTTCCCGACCGTCACCCTGCAATTGCTCGACCGCTTCCCGCACCACCGCGGTGGCGTGTCGTCGCTGCAGGCGTTCGTGAGCCTGATCGCGAGCGCGGTCATCGCCGGCGCGGTGTCGCCGTGGGTCTCGCATTCGGCGCTCGGGCTCGCCATGACGGCCGCCGCGGTCACCGTGCTCGGCTACCTCGCCTGGCGCGCGAGCCTGTCGACCGTCGACCTTTCGATGCAGCTGTAGGAAACGCCTTGAGGCGTGCTGCTCCTTCTTTGCGACGTGGTACGGCCAGGGCATCGCGGCTGGCTTCCAACAGCCGCACGGCTGGTCAGCCGCTTCCTGCAGGAGGCGACCTGTGCAGGTCCTGCCGGTCAGGCCGAATCGATCTTCGGCTCGGCAGGCGCGGCTCCCGACGCGCCGAGCAGGGCGCGCATCAACGCGTAGATCTCTTCCTTGGTGCCGACCACGTTGACGTGGCTCTCGCGCGTGAAGTCGGTGCCGAGGTTGACCGAATAGGCGAGGCCGCGGTCGGTGCCGTCTTCGTCGATGCGCATGAAGGTGTCGATGCGGCCGATGCTGGCGACGCGGTTGCCATCGATGAAACGGCCGTCGGGGAGTTTCAGCCAGCGTTGCATGGGGACCTCGGGAAAACCGTGGCGCGTGGGCGCATGGTCGCATTGGAGCCCGAATCGCGCGCCGGGGCAAGGCCGGCGCGCGCTGTCGTCGCCACGATCACCATCCGCACGTGCGGCCCTTGTTCTGTTCCTCGAGCCAGCCCTTGAGCGGTGCGAAGTAGTCGAGGATCGCGCTGGCATCCATGTGGTCTTCGCCGGTCATCTGCTCGAGGGTCTGCTGCCAGGGCTGGCTCGCGCCGGCCTTGAGCATCGTCCAGAACTTCTCGCCCGCGGCCTTGTTGCCGTAGATCGAGCACTCGTGCAGCGGACCGTTGAAGCCGGCCGCCTTGCACAGCGCGCGCTGGAACTGGAACTGCAGGATGTGGGCGAGGAAATAGCGCATGTACGGCGTGTTGCCGGGCACGTGGTACTTCGCGCCGGCGTCGAAGTCCTGCTCGTCGCGCGCAATCGGGGCCGACACGCCCTGGTATTTCCTGCGCAGCTCCCACCAGGCCGCGTTGTAGCGATCGGGCGCGATCGAGCCGTCGAACACGCCCCAGCGCCACTCGTCGATGAGCTTGCCGAACGGCAGGAAGGCGACCTTCGCGAGCGCGAGCTGCATCTGCGCGTTGACCACGGCCTTGTCGTTCGAGCGCGCGTTGCCGACGAGGCCGATGTCGTGCAGGTAGGCCGGCGTCAGGTTGAGCTGGACCGTGTCGCCGATCGCCTCGTGGAAACCGTCGTGGGCGCCGTTCTGGAACAGGAACGGCTGGTCGTTGTAGGCGAGGAAGTAATAGATGTGGCCAAGCTCGTGGTAGATCGTCTGGAACTCCTCGTCGTTCGGCACGATGCACATCTTGATGCGCACGTCGCCGGTGAGATCGAGATCCCACGCGCTGGCATGGCAGACGACGTCGCGGTCGCGCGGGCGCACCAACATCGAGCGTTCGTAGAACGAGGCCGGCAGCGCCGGCATGCCGAGCGAGGTGTAGAAGTCCTCGGCGCGACGCACCATCCTCTCGGGCGTGTACTTCTGCCTGGCGAGGGCGCCGTCGAGATCGACGCCGGCGACGCCCGGATAGGGCTGCACGAGCGGATACAGCGCCGACCAGTCCTGCGCCCACATGTTGCCGGTGATGTGCGCGGGGATCGTGCCGTCCTTCGGCATGCGCGCACCGTACTTCTTCTCGAGCCGGCCGCGCACGTAGCACTGCAGGTCGGAATACAGCGGCTCGACCTGGGTCCAGAGGCGGTCGGTCTCGGCGCGCAGCGCCTCGGAGTCCATGTCGTAACCCGAACGCCAGGCCTGGCCCGCGTCGACGAAGCCCGTGTCGCGAGCGCCCTCGTTGAGCAGTTCGGCGAAGCGCACGTAGTCGGCTCGGCTCGCGCGGGCGACGTCGTGCCAGCCCTTCCATGCGTCGAGGTCGGCGTTCCAGTCGCGGTTCTTCGCCATCACCTCGGACAGTTCATTGAGGTTGCGGCAGGTGTCGGGATCGTTGGCATCGCGGCACGACTTGCCGGCGCCGTAGGCGGCGCCGAGCTTCGAACCGAGCGCGGCGAGTTCGGCGAGGTGGGCGGGATCCTTCGGGGCCGGCATGGCACTCTGCCGGCGCAGCAGTTCGATCTGGCGCGCGGTCGGCGCGGAGATGCCGGCGACCGCGTCGAAGCGACGCGAGGCCTCGATCGATTCCTTGAGTCGGGTCAGGCCGCGCTCGCCTGCCTTGGCTTCGAGCAGACCGGTGTCCTGGGTGATGTAGGTCGCCGCGACCCATTGCGCGGCGACCTCCTCGGCGTAGTGGTTGCGGTAGTCACGATCGACGCCGGCGATGAAGGCATCGGCCTCGGCCGGGGTGGCCCTTGCTGCAGCGGGCTCGGCCTTGGCCGCATCCCCGCGCGGCGTGTTCGCGGCGCAAGCCGCCAGCGCGAGCGCGCCGGCGAGTGGAAGCAGCAGGTTCTTCATGGCGGTCCTCCCCGGGAATGGTCCGCAAGGCTAGACCCGGGTCGGTGCGGGCGGCAAGGCCGGCAGGTCATGCCGCGCCGCCCGCATCAGGCCACGCGCATCAGTCGGTCAGGTCGTCGGTCTCGTCCGGCTCCTTGCGCTCGGCGCGATCGATCTTGTGTTGCGCCTCGGCGCGGCTGTCGCTGACCGCGGGCAGGGCATCCGGCGTGGCGAGCAGCAGGGCCGGGTCGATGCGCTTGCCGAGCCAGCGCAGGCCGAGATGGAGATGCGGGCCGGTGGCGCGACCCGTGCCGCCGATCGTGCCGATCTTCTCGCCGCGCTTCACTTCGTCGCCGACCTCGACGGCGATCGACTGCAGGTGGAAGTTCATGCTGACGAGGCCGTCGCCATGGTCGATGTAGACCGCGTTGCCGGTGTAGAAATGGTCCGCCGCAAGCACGACCTTGCCGTCGGCCACCGCCATGACGCTGTTGCCCGCGCCGACCGGATAGTCGCGCCCGCTGTGCAGGCTCTTGCGCTTGCCGTTGAAGGTGCGTTCGCTGCCGAAATCGTCCTCGCTCTTCGGCAGGTTCGCGGTCGGCTTGGCGAGCGGCAGCGAGAAGCGCGGTTCACCGCCGCTGCCACCGAGGATGGCGAGCACTTCGGTGCGCTCCTTGCCCGCGCGCGCGATCTCCTCGGCCGACGGATCGAGATAGCGGCCGAGCGACTCGGGCAGGTCCATCTCGACCTTGGCGAAGGTGGCTTCCTGCACGACGAGCGTGCCGACGTGACGCTTGCCGTCCTGGTCCCAGGCCGCGATCTCGTGCGCGCCGGCCGGCGTGCGGATGTCGACCGGGAAATAGCATGCGGCGTCGACGGCGGCGTAGCGCTTGCCGTAGATGCCGCATTCCTTCGCGGCGATGCCGGTCCAGCGGCCGACGCCACCCTGCGGCACGGTGACGATGTCGGCCGCCGCGGCGGTCGAGGGCCCAAGGGCCAGTGGCGCGGCGAGCGCGGCCACGCTGGCGACGAGGCACGAAGTGATGCGCATGCGGTACTCCCCGGTTGGATGAACACGGCAAGCCTGCGTCCCGCGATCCGAACACAGGCGTAACCGCGCGTGTCGAACACCCTCCCGTCGGGCCGGCGTTCAGCCAGGCGCGAGCAGGCCGCGCGCAGCGAGCCAGCCACGCGCATCCTCGGCATCGTGCTCGAACCACGCCCGCGTCGAGCCAAGCCGGAACGTGTAGCCCCACGCGTCCATGTCCTGCATGAGGCGCGCACGACCGACCCCGGGCAGGGCATCGGCGAGGACGATCTGCAGGTAGCAGGACGCGTCTTCCTCGGCGACCGAGTCGGTCGCATCGGTGTGCACGCGCGCGCGCCGTTCCGGCGTCAGCACGATCAGGTGACTGGCTTCGTGCAACAGCGAGTGGACCGGCGTGTCGACCCGTGCATAAACCGTATCGCCGATCACGCCGGCTTCGGGTTCGCCCCAGTAGCTTCCCGGGATCGCCGCGCCGTCGGCCACGCGCCCGAGCTTCAGGCCGTGGCGTGCGAGCAAGGCACCGAGCACCGCCGCATCGACATCGCCGACCCGCAGCACGCTCAGTCGGCGCCGCCCGCCGCGGCCGAGGCCTTCTCGGGCAGCGCCACCGACAGCTCGAGCACCTCGTGGTCGCCGTCACGCTCGACGTTGATCAGCACGGCGTCCGGATCGACGTTGACGTACTTCTTGATGACCTCGAGGATCTCGCGCCGCAGCAGTGGCAGGTAATCCGGGCTGCCACGCTGCGCGCGTTCCTGCGCGACGATGATGCGCAGGCGCTCCTTGGCGACGCTCGCGGTGTTCTTCGGCCGGCTCTTGAAGAAGTCGAGGATGCCCATGCTCAGCTCCCGAACAGGCGGGCGAGGATGCCCTTCTTCTGCACGTCGACGAAGCGCAGTGGGCGCGACTCGCCGAGCAGGCGCGCGATCGCGTCGTCATAGGCGTGGCCTGCATTGGACGATTCGTCGAGGATGACCGGCACGCCGGCATTCGACGCGGCCAGCACGCCTTCCGATTCCGGGATCACGCCGACCACCTCGATGCCGAGGATCTCCTGCACGTCCTTGACGCTCATCATGTCGCCGGCCTCGACGCGCGCCGGGTTGTAGCGCGTCAGCAGCAGGTGCTGCTTGACCCCGCCCTCGCCGAGTTCGGCTCGGCGCGTCTTGCTCGCGAGCAGGCCGAGGATGCGGTCCGAATCGCGCACGCTCGAGACTTCCGGGTTGACCACCACGACCGCGCGGTCGGCGAAGTACATCGCCAGCGCCGCGCCCTTCTCGATGCCCGCCGGCGAATCGCAGATGACGTAGTCGAAGCCGTCCTCGCGCAGGCCGTTCAGCACGGTCTCGACGCCTTCCCTGGTCAAGGCATCCTTGTCGCGCGTCTGCGAGGCGGCGAGCACGTACAGCGACTCGTAGCGCTTGTCCTTGATCAGCGCCTGCTTGAGCGTGCATTCGCCGTGGATGACGTTGACGAAGTCGTAAACGACTCGGCGCTCGCAGCCCATGATGAGGTCGAGGTTGCGCAGGCCGACGTCGAAATCGATGACGGCGACCTTCTTGCCGCGGCGGGCCAGGCCGACCGCGAGCGACGCGCTCGTCGTGGTCTTGCCGACGCCACCCTTGCCGGATGTGACGACGATGATTTCAGTCAAGGTCATTCTCCAAGATTGGCTCTTGTGTCGTCTGCGGTCAGCCGAGCCTGGCCAGCAGCAGCTTTTCCCCCTCCAGCCAGACCTGCACGGGCTTGCCGCGCAGGTCGGACGGAAGATCCTCGAACACGCGGTAGTGGCCGGCGATGGAGACCAGCTCGGCGTGGAATTCCAGGCAATGGATGCGCGCGCGCTCGTCGCCCTGCGCGCCGGCGAGTGCGCGCCCGCGCAGTGCGCCGTAGACGTGGATCGAGCCGTCGGCGATCACTTCGGCGCCGTTGGCGACCATCCTGGTCAGCACGAGGTCGCCGTTGCGTGCGTACACCTGCTGGCCCGAACGCACCGGGGCGTCCTGGAAGAGCGTGCCGGCCGGCGCGCGTGACGGGGGCGCCGGCGTGTCGGGCGCAGCG
>JAFLDX010000038.1 GCA_017302215.1 Lysobacterales bacterium | reverse complement strand
CTCAGGTTGTTGAGTCGGCAAACCCAACATACCCAAGTCGCCACGATGACCTCTTCCTCGCGCCCAAGTCCCTGATCGATCAGGAACTCAAGACGGTGCTGCTACACCACGTCTGGGGACACGATCGGCAGTGAGCCCCGCTACCGGCGCACGCAACAAACTCGGCATTGCTGAGCTGCCTGTGCGGCAGTGAGCCGGCGAATTGTGGGAGATCGTCGATTGCGTTCTTGCTGAGCTGCCTGTGCGGCAGTGAGCAGGCGATCCGCCTCCCGTACAACACAGACGAGTTGCTGAGCTGCCTGTGCGGCAGTGAGCGTCGTGGTAATCGATGGTCGCCGTTGCGAGTGCTTGCTGAGCTGCCTGTGCGGCAGTGAGCCTAAGTTCTTCGATTCTATGCAATGCCCATTCTTGCTGAGCTGCCTGTGCGGCAGTGAGCCTGCCGATGACGCGCGAATTTCGGCCGGGATCTTGCTGAGCTGCCTGTGCGGCAGTGAGCGCCCTCGGCCAGTTCCCGCGCCAGTTCGGTCATTGCTGAGCTGCCTGTGCGGCAGTGAGCTCCTGACGGCGTTCGCCGCGCTGCCCGTTGGCTTGCTGAGCTGCCTGTGCGGCAGTGAGCACCTCATCCGCCTGCAGCGGACGCTGCTGGCTTTGCTGAGCTGCCTGTGCGGCAGTGAGCAATCGACTGCGCGGCGCAGGGTGCCCGACTGTTTGCTGAGCTGCCTGTGCGGCAGTGAGCCGGGGAATGGGCGATCGGCGTGGCTTGGTGTATTGCTGAGCTGCCTGTGCGGCAGTGAGCACAACCCAATCGCGATAGCGCCCCATGATGCCTTGCTGAGCTGCCTGTGCGGCAGTGAGCGACGATCGAGGAACTGGAGGCGGCGCTCGAACTTGCTGAGCTGCCTGTGCGGCAGTGAGCAGCCGAGTACGGATCGCCCTGGCCCTGGTTGATTGCTGAGCTGCCTGTGCGGCAGTGAGCACCTGCGCGAATCGCTCGGGTCCGAGCTTCTCTTGCTGAGCTGCCTGTGCGGCAGTGAGCGATTTCTTCCGCAAGCGCGCGGTCCTGCTGAATTGCTGAGCTGCCTGTGCGGCAGTGAGCGGCGACTGCGCTTCGGCCGGCGCCTTCATCGATTGCTGAGCTGCCTGTGCGGCAGTGAGCGCCCCTCAAGTAGGAGAAGTCCCGTGGCACGTTTGCTGAGCTGCCTGTGCGGCAGTGAGCTCGTCGTCCTCGAAATCGCCCTGCGTTGTCGTTTGCTGAGCTGCCTGTGCGGCAGTGAGCTCGACGACGGCACGCTCTATGCGCTGCCGGTCTTGCTGAGCTGCCTGTGCGGCAGTGAGCGTGATGCGCGCGCCGACGCGCGCGTGATTCTTTTGCTGAGCTGCCTGTGCGGCAGTGAGCGAGTAAAGGCCGCTGGAGAAACTGAGCGGATTTTGCTGAGCTGCCTGTGCGGCAGTGAGCGACTCGATGCGGCCGAGGCCGGTGATGTTCGGTTGCTGAGCTGCCTGTGCGGCAGTGAGCCATATCCTTGCCGCCGACCAACCGCCGATCCCTTGCTGAGCTGCCTGTGCGGCAGTGAGCAAGCAGTACAGCGCCGCGTTTGCCGCGCTCCATTGCTGAGCTGCCTGTGCGGCAGTGAGCCCGTGATAGGCACCGTCGTCGGCGCGGTCCTGTTGCTGAGCTGCCTGTGCGGCAGTGAGCAGCGGCGCCGTGCGCATCGGCTACCTCGACCCTTGCTGAGCTGCCTGTGCGGCAGTGAGCAAGAAGTCGTCGAGCATGGACTTGACCTTGTCTTGCTGAGCTGCCTGTGCGGCAGTGAGCACCTTCACCACCGGCGACTGCTTCTTCTTCCGTTGCTGAGCTGCCTGTGCGGCAGTGAGCTAGTCGCATGTCGCGCCAAGCTCCGGAATCGTAAGGCAGATTCTACAAAACCGGCGCCGAAGCCCAATATGCGGGCTTCGGCGCAAGCGACTGATTTTCAATGAGCGCGAACGGGACTGACGAAAAGGGTCGTCAGAACCAGGGGACCGTGGCTGGGCACCCCAGACCGTACGAATTGAACGTGCCCTCGGATGGCGATGACTGGGGCGGTCCAACTACGATGAACAGCGGGAATGCTTGACCTGTGCTCAGGCTGTGCAGGCGCACGAAGGGCAGACTCGGTGTTTCGATTGCCGAATCCGGAATGGCGAGCGCAGCCTGATCGACTGTCTCGTTCTTGCGCTTCATGCGTCGGCGACGCAGACGTTCGATATTGCTCTTGAACTGCCTCCGTCCCACGAATCGGTGCTGCGCTCCCTCAGGCACGGGGGCGATGCGGCCGATGCGCACGTGGTCACGGACTCCGCGCAGCCACTCGCCCGAGACGAAATCCTGAAGTGCCGATTCGTTTCCGTGCAGTCGCAGCATGCTTCCTATGGCGCGGGGAGAGGCGCTGTACCGGGGAAAGCTAACGCCGACGTTGTCAGTGCGGCGCTCCGCCAACACACGATGCAGCCGGTCATACAGAGCCCCCATCAATGTGGGGGCGCCAGTCTCCGTGTCGGGTACTACTTCGAGATCGATGTAGTGCGAGGTCATGACATCATCCTGCCTCGCCGAACACGCCGCCACGGATGAGGGTAGCGATGACGAAATGCTGTTCACCCTGATCCGGCACCTTGTCCTTGATCACCCATCCATCCAGCAGGTTGTAGAAGTCCGTCTTGTCCTTGGGCTGTCGATAGGCTTTGCCCTGCGTCGTGACGGAACCATAGGGTTCGACGGCGATCGGCCCGTTTTCTTCGGCTCCGGGATACCACGTATCGATGGTACGTAGCGCATTGCCGATCTTCTGGGAGTGAATGGCGGCGACAGCTTTTTCGTTCTCGCCCACCGCATAGAGTGTCTTGCTCTTGCCGCTGTTGCCCTTGTCCAGGATGAGTTCCTGCGACGGGAACACTTCCTGCCCCGAACCGACCCGAACGAAGGCCGTCACCTGCAGCAGCACATGTGTCTTGCCGCCGAGGCCACCAGCGATCACGGTCGCCAATTCCGACAGTGCCGGCGCTTCGCTGGATGGGGCGGAAAGTGCGGGCATGGCATGCGCGAGTGCATCGAACGTCCAGGTGGCCGCTGCCTGTCCTGCCTTCAGATGCGCGACGTGGACTTCCACCTGTTCCGCACCGATGCGGTTGCGCCAGAGAAAGCGACCATTCGCGACGTTGGCCGCATAGCGCCGGGCCAGTTCGTCGAATCCCTGCTGCTGGACGTAGCCACTGACGGTGGCGATGAGCTTCTGTCGGTATGCTGCGTCGTTGCATGCGGACGGTTCGCCGGTCCCGCCGAGCACGCGCAAGGTGAACTGCACTTTCAGCGTGTCCGCATCGGCGGGCAAGGCCGCAACATCGACGGTCTGCAGGTTCGGATTCTGGATGGCGGCATCCAGCTTGGCCGGATCCTGTCCACTGGTCTTGAGCCGGTTGGAGATCGTGCCGCGCACGGATTTCTCGCTGATCCGCACCGGCTTCCAGCCCGTCGATCCATTGCGGTCATCCCAGTTGCCGGCGTAGAGGAGCGCATCGGACGGATCCAGCTTGCGCTCGAAGGCGAGGACGGAGGCGGTCTTGAGTTCCTTGGACATGTTCGGTTTCCTTGGTCGAGTGATCAGGACAGATCGAATTCGTGGACTTCATCCAGCAACGCGTCATCGGCTGGACGAACGTGGTCGTTGCGGCATCGGTACAGGCCGCTTTCGACGTGCGTATCGGCATACCAGAGCAGTTGTTCTGCTTCGGCCAGGCGATGCGGACTGAGCCATTCGCCGGCCGAGTACAAGCTCTCGACGAAGCGGAAAGGTGTGGTGGGATCGCGCGCATTGGCCACGCTGCCGGGCAGTTGGAGAGCGCCCAGTGCGCCGTAACCGACCGGGATCGGCACGATCCAGCCTCTGCCGGTCCGATCATTGTGCCAGCCACCCTTGTCGCTGCCTTCCGGTGGCGACCAGCGCCAGTTGATCCGCGCAAGCGACAACCACGCCTCCAGACGACTGGCATCCGGATTGCCCTTCTGCAATTCACGCAGGCGCTGATCCAGCACGTCGTCGCGCCCCACCAGGGCAAAGCCCGGCAACAGGCGCATCCTCGCCTTGCGGAAGGCTGCGCTGCGATCCTGCTCAGTACCGGTGAGATCGAGACTCCATGGACGGTTCCGATGCCGCCAAGGCTCTGCGGCCGGCAGGACCGAACCACCCGCGATGCGCATGCCCGCCAGCAGGTCCGCAAGCGCTGCCAGGTCCTGATCGCGGGCATCGTCCTGGTTCCAGCCGGGGCAATCGGCCGCGAACACCAGGCTCAACTCCAGGTGGATGCGGCCCTCCTCGACAATCGCGGCGCTGCCGCCATCCTTGCCGACCGGGTTGCGGCTGAGGTGGAACGTGCGGACGAAGCCACCGCGTGTGGCCTGCTCTTGGTGGTCGTGGCAGACCACGCCGACGGCCTTGAACCGGATACCCAGACCAGCCGCCTGCGCCTTGCGCTGCAACGCCCACATCAACCCGAGGAACGCTGTCATCGACGGAAAGCCGTGGGTCAACGGGCTGGAGATGGCATTGGCGTTCTGCACGCGCAGGTGCGGCAGCACCAGCAATTGGCCGAAGCTCGGACATGCGTTCATGCGCGCCCTGCCTTCGGCGCACGCCGCTGCACCGGGACGGGCCACGCCGCCTCGACGATGGCCTGCCTGGCCCAATGCCCATATTCCGCATCGCCGACCGCAACCAGACCGGCCTCACGCAGACGTTCATTGACCCAGTTTGCGAAATCGCCTGCCACCTCATCCGGCCAATTGCCGAACTCATACTCGGCGAAGAAGGCGCGATCCTCGTCGCTCAAGGCGGGATTCTCCGGATCGCGGGCGATGTCCTCCGCTCGTCCGGGATCGAGCCAGATCTGCTGATGACGCGGCAACGCGCAATCATCGCTGGCCGTCCAGCCCGGCTCGAAGCGCGCCCAGGTTTCCGCGGCGAACAGCGCGAGTTGCGTGCCGAGTTCCTGTTCGATGCGCTCGCGGAACGTGCGGGTCTGGTCGTTGGGCGGCGGATCGGAAAGCAGGAATCGCGTCAGCCGATCCACGTTCTCGCGCACGCCATCGAACCAGGCCAGGCGTTCCATCGCCGAACCGATGTTCAGCAGCTTGCGCGGTTGCTCCGTGTCCCACGTCGGCGGCAGCGAGGCCAGCAAATAGTTGATGCCGCCCCGCTCGCTATTCAGCTGCGATATGTTCTGCGGCTTGGTGCCCCCCAGCTTGCGCACGGCCAGACCGCGATAGTCGCGGTAGGGCTGCGCATGCTCATTTTTGTCACGAAACGCCTGGCGGGCCAGCTTGTTGGCCTCGCCGAAACGCGCCTCCTGCAGTTCGCCATGCACCGCGTGCGACAAGGTGCTGGAGAACATGGGTTGCAGGAGGTGGTAGTCGGCATCTTCCGTGGCATCGCCCCCGACGAGCCAGTACACCTGCTTGGCGGCTTCGTGCGAACCGAAGTCCGCCTCCTTGCGTACCAGCCCGCCAAAAGCCTCCATCCAGCCAGACGCGATGGCGGCATCGTCATGGAGCGCGGCTAGCAGATCGGCATCTCCGTCCTGCATCCAGTCCAGTAGACGGCGACCATCGACGTCCAGCTTGAGCAACTTGTAGACGTCGAGCGCCGCGGCATTGCCCACCACGTCCTCGGCGAAATCCGGGCCGAGCAGGTGGCTGCCAACCTCCGCGTGCTGTGGCAGGGAATCCGGCCGCACATGCAGGCTGCTGCCCCTGGCATCCGGATGGGTGGCCTTGAGCACATGGGTCACGGCCTGGATCTGGCCGACGCGCCGTGCGGCATCGGCCAGCCACGTGGCGTAGTCATATCTGGATGCCGCGTCGGCGGCATCCTCTTCCTTGCCTTTCAGCTTGGCCTCGCGCCGGGCTTCGATAAAGCCGGTGATGGCCTCACGAAAATCCCTTCCCCTATCGGTCAGTTCAGACATTCCTCCTCCTTCTCGCAAGCACCTATTCGACTAGACGCAGTAACTACGATGTGTCTCATAGTCTGATACGGTAGGTTTGAATCACGCCGAGCATCCCCAAGGATCACGCAGCGGATGTTTGAATGACTACGATGCATAGATCGCAAGCGCTCCTGGAGTTTTTCCCATGGCCACAATGATCATCCGCAACCTCGACGATGACGTGAAGACTCGCCTGCGCATTCGGGCAGCGCGGCATGGGCGCTCGATGGAGGAGGAGGCGCGCAGCATCCTGCGGGCCGCGTTGACACCGGAGTCGCGCGAGCCCGCTACGGGCGCCGCACTGGTGAAAGCTATCCGCGCGCGAGTCGAGCCATTCGGCGGCGTTAAACTGGAATTGCCGCAACGCATACCCATGCGCGAGCCGCCCGATTTCGGTGGCCGCGGGTCCACTCCGTGATCGTGCTCGGCACCAACCTCTGTCCGAGCTGACCCGTTCGGCGCCTGGTCCGAATGTGCTGGTGTGAGGTGCAAGCGGCCGATGCCGCTTGCACTACGGCCATCACGTTCGGCGAGATGCTCTACGAAGTGCGCATCCTTCCGCCCGGTCATCGCCGCGACCGGTTGCTTAAGGAAGTAGAGGCCATCTTTTCCATCGACGTGACCGCCCGAGTGCTGTCCTATGACGAAGCCGCGGCGGACGCCCATGCGGAGATCGCCGCGCATCGCCGCGCACTGGGCCAACCGGGCAGCCAAGCTGACCTGATGATCGCCGGCATCGTGCGCTCGCACGGCGCGACCCTGGCAACCCGCAACACCCGGGACTTCGCCGACTGTGGCATCGCGTTGATCGATCCCTGGCGTTGACATTCAGCCTCAATTCGCTTTCGTGAATCCCAGCAACGGGTGCCAACGCCAGCCGCGCTCGCTTGCCGGCACCTCCACGGTTGCGAATCGCTCCGCGCAGTTCCACAACGACAGGTCAAGGTATTCGGCCTGTTCGCACAGCAGGGCCATCAGGTCGATATCGCCCCAGGCATCGGTGTGCTCGCCCATCGGCAATGGGTGATCGCGGCGCTGGCTGAGGTTGATGGGGACGTAGAGCGAAGCGCCCCGTCGGGCTTTGTCGTCCTCGACGCGATGCAGCCGCAGGTCTTCTTCGTCTTCGTCCGGCAGGAAGGCGAGCGTCGTTGTTTTCAGCGAATCGTGCCGGAACGGCTGCTGTTGCGGCAGGACGCCGATCAGCGCGGCCTGCGGATACTTCCAACCTACCCAGGCTTCGTCGGTTTCCGGAGCTCGCAGTGTCTCACCGTCTGTCTGCTTGCGAGGCAGCATGCTGGCCATTGTCCGCGCCTGCTCCAGGTCGGCCAGACGATGCCGCTGCTTCAGCTCTCCGGCGGCTCTCGGCGAGATGCGTGGCAACGCGGTCAACGTCTCGAACTCGGACGCATCGAGCAGGGCTTCGAGCCGATGCTCCGCCAACTGGAATCTCATGGCCCTGTCGCGCGTGCCATCGATCTCGTACCCGGGCCGCAGAAAGGCAGGCTTTCCCGGCCCCTCGAAATGCCGCAGGTTGGTATCGAACACCAGCATGTTCGGCTGCGTGGGCGCGGTGCGACGATGCCGCTGCACGCGTCCGCCCAACTGGATCAGCGAGCGCATCGACGACGGTTCGACCACCGCCCAGTCGGCATCCCAGTCGCGGCCCACCTCGCAGACGGGCGAGGCCAGCACGATGAAGAGGTGCTCGTTCTCCGGATGAGCGTCGATGACGGCGCGGATCACCGGATTGCGCCAGATGGCATCAGGATCGCGCCTGTCGAACACGGTATCCAGCATGTGTTCGATGGCCGAGCGCTGCACCAGCGGGAAGCGCGCGTGGTACACGCACAGATGGATGCGAACGCCTTCGGGTGCACCCAGTGCGAACAGCTCCGACGCGACATCGAACAAGGGATCGATGTTGGCCATGCGCACCAGGCCGAAGCTGGCGCGTTTGCCGGTGACCGGGTCTTCACATGCGTGCGCAGCATGCAGCCGCAGGCAGGCTGCGCGCACCTGCGCCGCGAATTCGGCGCGTTGCTGCTCCGGCTTGCGCGACGCGATCTCCAGTGGCAGCAACGCGCAGCGCCGCAACGGCGGCTGGGCGCGCAACCGGGTGGCGCGCTTCTCCACGAAGTGCATGTGCTGCTGCATGAAGTCGGTTCCGTTTCCACCCTCGGCAGCCTGTACACCGAACTCATCCGTCCACAGGCAGGGAATCGCGGCTTGCGCATCGTCACCGCGGGATTCGCCACGATTGCGCCGGTACTGGCGGCGACCTTCGCGGTACGCCAGATACATGCCGGTGACCAGGGCGGGCGGCAAGGTGGCCGATGACAGGATCACGCGGGTTCCCAGCATGCCGGCCCAATGCACCAGCCTTGTCAGCGCGGGCAGGTCGTTCGGGTCGTAGTCGTCCAGTTCGTCCAGTACCAGGTCGCTGCTCATCAGGCGCAGCATCGGCGCGATCTGACGACCCGCGCGCAGGGACTCGGTCGCCGGCACCAGATGATCCACGGTGCACACAAGCATCGGTGCCGAGAGCAGTTTGCGGATGTCCGCGTCGGCCAAGGCACGCGACAGCAATGGATGGTCGGCCGTATTGCCCTCATAGAAGACGTGGCTGTCCTCTTCGAGCAACGCTTGCGTGGATGCCGAGCCGGTCGCTTCCGCCTTCTGCTCGTAGAACTCGAACAATGCGCGATTGGCCGATCCGCCTGCCAGTACTGCAAGTTCGTCCTCGCCCAGATCCAAATCGCGCCGATAGCTTCGGCCTGTCTGCAACGTGAGCGTACGTAAACCCAGCGCATAACTGGCACGCAAGCCCTGCTGCGGGTCCGCCAGCGCATACAGGATGCGCGCATTCGCCAGAGTCTTGCCGCACCCTGTGGAGGCCATGTTGACGATGAAGGCGCCGTGTTCCCGCGTCGCGTCGCGCATGGCGATGGCAGCATCGAAGGCCTTGTCCTGCCACGAGAACAGCGGATTCGCGCTGCGCTTGCGCAGTCCCCGATGGTTGACGAGCCGCGGCAGGTGTCGTTCGAAGCCTGGCAATGCATGCACGATCAGCCCCGCATCGCGCGCCACGCCCAGCAGGTGTTCGTCCAACGGCTGCTTGAGCTCCCCGCTGTTGTCCGTGTTTGCGTACAACGGGGTATTGCCATCGCCGCGTACGCGCATGGGCGACTTCGCCGGCAAGCTGGAATAGTGATGATCGGCCAGCATCAGGCTCATGCGCGCCAGATGCATCACATAGGGATTCCCGAGCCAGGCGCCATCGCGACGATTGCACAGTCCAAGCAGGCCCCGCGCCACCCGTGCCGCCTGCGCGCGCCAGCCTGCTTCGATGACCGGCAGCGGACCCGCAAGTCTCCAGTACGGTTCGACCGCGTCAGCAGGCTGGTCATCCTTGCGTTCGTTCCAGTCGTGCCTGACGCAGGCCAGCGGATCCTTGAGCCATGCCTCGTCGAAGCCGGTCGCTCGCTTTCCCAAGACTGACTGGCTGCCGTCCTCGCGCATCACCGGCACCACAGGCAGGCGGTGGTGCGTCACGACCAGCCAACCGATGGCGGCGGCCAAGGGCGGAAGGTTGCGGAACGGATGCGAATCGATGCCTGGATCCAGGCCGTCGCGCAGATAACGGCCCGGCGCTATCCAGTCCTGTTCGTTGCCGGATTGCAGATCGGCCATGCGACGCAGCCACGTCTCGTCATCGCCGTCGCCGACGAAGGCCTGAAACAAGCGCAGCGAAACCCATTCGTGACGATAGAGATTGCGCTCGACACGTCGGCCATTCAGCCGTTCCTGGAACGCTACGCTGGCCTTGCCGAGGTCGTGCAGCAACGCACCGAGTTGCGCCAACAAGCGGATGTCCTGTGCGGTATGCCAATCGTTCTCGTCCTGACTGCGCAGGACGTTGCGCGTCGTGGTGTTGGTGGGCACCGCGCCCTCGGGATTGAACCGGCGCGCGTCTCCGACGACCCACAGCAGTTCGGAATGGTCGCGACCGCGAATCCAGTGGCAAGCGACAGCCGTATTCTTGCGCGCGGTCTTGCGCAGCAGTTTCCGCAAGGTATCCAGACCGTCCTGGGTGATGGCGGTCTGCCACGTGCGATCGCCCCGTCGTTCGGCGAACTGATCGAGGATGCGCCGGGTTTCAGTGAGCGCGCGCTTGTCGCACTGGGATATCAAGAGCACGTTCATTCGGTATTGCGACCCTGCGCGCCCCACCCGACCTGGCTGGAGCCCTCGAGTGCGATCGCCTTGATCGTGTCGATCATGAAGTCAAGGGATTCACTGCGCGCCAGCGCCTCGATGCAGTTGCGGCGAAACTGCTGATCGTCGTCGCCGCGCATGGCCGACAGGAAAGCTTGCGGCAGGATGCTGGCATCCTTGACGAGATCAGCCACATCGAACACCAGCCCGCCGCGGCGCGTCTTGCCGTGGAGCACAGCCAGACCATGGGGAAGGCCGAGCACCCAAGTCGCCGTCGCGCCGAGGCCATAGGCCAGGTAGTTGCCGTGGTCGAGAAACCGGTTGGCAGGATCGCTCCCGCTCCCGCGCTTGGCTCGGGTGAAATCTCCATACCCGACGGCATCGACGGCGAGCTTGAACAGCGCTTTGGTCAATCGCGCTTCTTCGGTAAGTAGGGCATTGGTGTCCTCCGCCAAGTCGACGTGTCGCAGGCTGCGTGCTGTAAGGTCGTCGAGTCGCGCGATATCGATGGCGAAGCCCGACTCGCGCAGGGTGCGCTGCGACCATTGGTCGCGCAGGCGGCCGAGGCGCCCCCGCTGCAGAGCCTTCGCGGCCGAAAGGCGCAGGTCGTCGTCGAACCAGAAGCGCACCCAGGCCTGCAGGTACTCGGTCGGCCGGTACTCGCTCTGCGGCGTCAGCCACGCCACCTCGACCTCGACCTCGTTTGCCGCGAAGAGCGGCGTTCCTCCGCCACCGCAAAAGCCGACCAGAACTCCGGCTTTCGCAAGCTCACGCATCGCTGCCTGAGTGATCGAGGTACCTGTCCCGAGCAGCAAGCTCGTGGTGTTGGCGATGGGGATGTTCCAGTAGAGCGACTGCTTGCCCTGATCAGTGACGTACTCGACGCGCCCGCCGTTGACCAGAACCCGACAATGCTCCAGGTAATACAGATTGGCCCGCTTGGAATGCAGGATGGCCTTCAGATCCGAAGGCGAAAAATCATCCATGGATGCTCGTTTCCATTTCTTTGCGTCGATGGTACGTCAGCAAGAGTCCTGCCACACCTTAGCGGCCATCCAGAGCAACGCCATTGCGCCGCAACAGTCATGAAGTGACATCCAGTGCAGCGGCATCTGCCAAGCGGTGTCGGGAAGCGCGGACGATCTTCTCGCAAGAGGCCACACGGTACATGCCTATTCTCCAGATGCTTTGCCACCCCGCCCCGCACGCGCGACAATGGCGCTTCCCCGCGCTCGCCTCCCGCCGCGCACCGTCCATCCCCGGAGACCCCCATGACCGCAGCACCCACCGCCGGCGCGAAGATCACGATCGCCAACGGCAAGCTCAACGTGCCGGACCAGCCGATTATCCCGTTCATCGAGGGCGACGGCACGGGGCCGGACATCTGGAACGCGTCGGTGCGCGTGTTCGATGCGGTGGTCGAGAAGACCTACGGCGGCAAGCGCAGGATCCACTGGCTCGAAGTGCTGGCCGGCGAGAAGGCCTTCAACGAAACCGGCAACTGGCTGCCCGATGCGACGGTCGATGCCTGCCGCGACTACCTCGTTTCGATCAAGGGTCCGCTGACCACGCCGGTCGGCGGCGGCATCCGCTCGCTCAACGTCGCGTTGCGCCAGATGCTCGACCTGTACGCGTGCGTGCGGCCGGTGCGCTGGTTCAAGGGCGTGCCGTCGCCCGTGAAGGACCCGTCGAAGGTCGACATGACGATCTATCGCGAGAACACCGAGGACATCTACGCCGGCATCGAGTTCCAGGAAGGTTCGGACGATGCGAAGAAGTTCGCCGCACTCGTCAAGGAACATTTCCCGGAGCGCTACAAGAAGATCCGCTTCCCCGCGACATCCGGGTTCGGCATCAAGCCGGTGTCGAAGGAAGGCACCGAGCGCCTCGTGCGCGCGGCGATCGAGTACGCGATCGCGAATGATCGTTCGTCGGTCACGCTCGTGCACAAGGGCAACATCATGAAGTTCACCGAAGGCGGCTTCCGCGACTGGGGCTACGCGCTGGCGCAGCGCGAGTTCGGCGCGGTCGAGCTCGACGGCGGCCCGTGGATGACGTTCAAGAACCCGAAGACCGGCAAGACGATCACGGTCAAGGACGCGATCGCCGATGCATTCCTGCAGCAGATCCTGCTGCGCCCGGCCGAGTATGACGTGGTCGCCACGCTCAACCTCAATGGCGATTACCTGAGCGACGCGCTCGCCGCGCAGGTCGGCGGCATCGGCATCGCGCCGGGCGGCAACATCAACTACGTGACCGGCCACGCCGTGTTCGAGGCCACCCACGGCACCGCGCCGAAGTATGCCGGCCTCGACAAGGTCAACCCGGGCTCGGTGATCCTGTCGGGCGAAATGATGCTGCGCTACATGGGCTGGAACGAGGCCGCCGACGCGATCATCGCGGCGATGGACAAGGCAATCGGCTCGAAGTACGTGACCTACGACTTCGCCCGCCTGATGGACGGCGCGACCGAAGTGAAGTGCTCGGAGTTCGCCGACCGCCTCATCGCGGCGATGTGATGCGGCATTGCGATCAGCCGATCGAGCAGGGGCCAAAAAATGCTTGATCCTGCACGATCGCCGCATCGACAAGCATTTTCTCCGTGTGCTCCGTGTTTCAGGCTTTCGTCTCGGCTTTCATCGAAAGCGAAAGATCGAAACACGCAGCACACGGAGGGAAAGCCGATTCGAAAGAATCTTTCCTTCCGGAAGCAATTTTCCGCCTTCGTAGAGCGGAGCTTGCTCCGCTGCGTTGGCTCCTTCGCGAGCCGCAAGCCGAGCAAGCTCGGCTCTACTTTTCCGAGCCGCGGCGTTCAGTCGAAACCGTCGGCGAAGATGCGTTCGGCCTCGCTGCCAGGCACGTTGAAGCGCGCGACCGCCAACTGGCGCGCGCCATGGGCGTCGATGAGGGTGGTGGCGCCGTAGAGGCTGCCGTCGTCGGGCACCGACCACTTGCCGTATGTGGCTGACGAGCTGTCCGGCAGGGTGCTTCCGGGAAAGCGGAAGCGCGCGATCGTTTCGAGGTCGACGGCGGACAGCAGGTCGGCGTCCGCCTCGCGCAGGACGAAATCGGTGGTGAGGAAGCCGTGCGGGCCGGCCGTGACCAGCGGCTGGTTCTGCGGGTAGATCGCCCGCGTCGCGATGATGTTGCCGAGCGTATCGAGCAAGGCGATGCCGTACGCGAACGAGTTCATGAAGACGACGGTCTGCCGGTCATCCAGCAGCGGTGACAGTTCCTGCAGCCATGCGGCGGTGACCATGGCAGGCACCGGCACGTCGGCCGAAACGATACCGGCCGCGCTGATCGTGCGGCGATGGGTGACGTAGGTTGGCGGCAGCGGCAGCACGGCGCTGGCGCTGCCGTCCGGTTCGAGCGCGACGGCGGGAGGCTCGGTCGATTCGTCGAAGCCGTAGTGCCAGATCAGCGTGCCGTCGGCCGCGATGCGCGTGATGCCGACGGTGACCGGGTTGCATCCCGTGAAACAGAACAAGACCCCTTCGCTGACGAAAGCCAGGCCGCCATCCGCCATTACGCGTGCCGAACGCAGCACGTTCTGGTTGTCCGGCATCGGGTAGCTGCCCTGACCGATTACTCCGGCTTTGCCGTCCAGCTGCGTGTAGCGGACCACGAACTCACCCATGACGCCGTACAGGACGGCGATTCCGCCATTGGGCGCACGCCTGACCACGAGCGAGCCCGGTCCGAACGGCGTTGACCCGAGGGTCTGCTCGTGCAGCGGCGTTCCGTCGGGAGCGAAACGACGGGCGAACAAGCTCCAGGGCGAAGTCACGGCGGTGCTTTCTCGCACCGCCTCGATGAGCCATGCACTGCCGTCCTCGTGCAGCACGGCGTCCACCCAGATCGACGAGCCGGCAGCGTGTGGGCGGCACAGCGGACAGGTTTCGGCCTGCCAGAGCGGCGTGCCATCGGCATCGAATGCCGTCGCGTGATGCTCGGTCACCGCAAGGCTGCCCGTTCCGCCGACGGCATCGAGCGCCACGATGCGCGATTCGAACGGGCGCGTGCAGAACTCGCGTTCGAGCATCGCCCCGCTCGCGATCGAGGCGAACGCGAGGCGTGGCGCAACATTGCAGTCTGCAGTGATGGTGCGATCACCCTGAATGAGCCAGGCAACGCGCGGACCGGTGCGGAAGCCACGCGAGAGTACGTTGGGGTGATCGAAGTTCGAGAGAAGTTCGGTACGCCACTGCATGCTCCCCGCGGCGTCGAGACGAACGGCTTCGATCCGGGTCACGTCGACGATGCGGGTGACCACCACGCCTGCGTCGGCGGCAACGAGGTCGTAGGCAGGCTGCGACCACAGGATCTCGCCGGCAGGATCGAGGCGATGCACTTCGCCCGGCGCATCGGGCACGACCGCGAGCACGTGGATGGACCCGACATCGTCGATCGCGAGCCTGCGATAACCGTATCCGACGCGCTCGACGTAGGCGAGGCGCGTGCCGTCGGCCGCGTAGCGCCCGAAGAATGCGGTCATCGGTGAACCGCCGGTGCCGACCGCGACGACTTCGCCATTCGTGGTCACGTCGATGTCGCCGGGAATCATGGAGCTGCAGCCCGTGCACGCGATGACGTCGGCCGGGAGGCGCTCGCCGGTCGAGGTGAAGCGCTGCACGGACACGCTGTCCGCGCCCTGTGCGACAAGATGGCCGCGGGCAACGACCCAGATCGTGCCGTCGATGCCGATTGCCATGGCAGCGGCCACGAGGCGGTAGCCATCATCGCCGTCGGCGATGCTCCAGGCGAGTTGGCCGTCCATGCCGATGCGGGCCAGTCGTTGCCTGTGCAGGGTGATGGCCGAGCCGTCACCGGGCAGGGCCAGATCGACGCACTGCGGGAGTACGGAGTCGTCCGTCAGGTCGATCTCCCAGCGCAGTGCGAAATCGCGGTCGTACCGCCGCACGAGGCATCTGGTGTTCGAACCGATCATGACCACGATGTCGCCGGAGTTCGCCTCGGACCTGACCACGAAACGCGTGGTGTCGCGATCGAGATGGGCCACGAAGGAGCGCGCCGTGTGGCGGATGCCGCCGTCCGGCGCGATTCGGCGAAGGAGGAGCGTGGTGTCGTCGCCGCGCGTGGCGAGGACGGTGTCGCCGTCGGGCAGGCTGGCCCATGACGGTGTATCGGCGATCGGGTCGGACACCGTCTCGGCCGACAGCCCTTCGAACTCCAGCGTGCGCAGCCATTGCGGCGACGCATCGAACGCCAGCGCCTGCGCGATCGATACGATGAATGCACTGGCGACCACCGCAATGGCGCGGAGGGTATCCATGTCATTCATCCTCCAGGTCGCGATGGAGCCCGCAGGCAGCGGCTCCCGTCCGAATCGATCCCGCTTGCACCGAGAGGTTAGCGCACTCGAGTGAGTGATGCGCTCAACGCACCGGCACGCACGGCGAAGCGGTCGGAATCGGCACCTTCCTGTCCTGCGAAGGCCGCGTTCGCGGCCTTCACGAGCGATCGCGCGGCGTCCGTGTCGCCGCGATGGGCGGCAAGTTGTGCGCGCAGGACGTCGAGGCGTGCGGCCCAGATGCCGTTCGGGCTGAGCGCTTCGAGCACGTCGGCGTCGAGCGGCGCGACGAGCTCGGCGGCCTCCTCCCAGGCGCCGGTCTCGATGTCGACGGCGGCGAGCCAGAACGCGGCGAACTGGCGTTGCGGATTGTCCGGCGGGAGCTGCGCGGCGAGCCCGGCGAGCGCTTCGCGCAGACGCGTCTGGGCGGAGGTCGCGTCGCCGCTTTCATAGTGGGCGAGGCCGAGGTTGACCAGGGTCGTGCGTGTCACCGCATGATCGGGCCCGAACTGCGCGCTGAAGCCGGCGTGCACGCGGCGCGCGAGTTCGAGCGCGCGCGGCCAGTCCCTGCGTTCGACGGCGATGCGGTAAAGGTCGTTGGTCAGCATGAGGTTGCGGCTGTGGTTCTCGCCGAGGCGCGCGACGATGGTCTTCTGCGCATCGAGCAGTTCGGCTTCGGCCGCATCGAGTTCGCCGGCCTGCGTGCGCGTGCGCGCGACGGCCGCCTTGGCGAACGCGGCCATGAGGTCGTTGCCGCCGCTGCCGGCTTCGTTGTCGCGGATCAGGGCTTCGCCTTCGCGACGTGCCTCGGCGGTCTTGCCGACCTGGGCGAGCAGGTTGACGAGATCGAGGCGCAGCGCGTCGCGCTGGGCGATGGCCTCGGGCTCGCTCGCGCGCAAGGCGGCGATCGCCTCGCGATAGCGCGGCAGTGCGTCGGCGTACTCGGCGCGGTTGAAGTGGTAGGCGCCCCAGGCGGCAGCGACGAGCAGGCGCGTGGCCGCGTCATCGCGACCCGCGCCCAGGCGATCGAGGATCTGCAGCTCGCGCAGGGCCTCGTCGAACTTCGACGTGCGCGTGAGCACGCGCACCAGCATCGAGCGCGCGCGCAGCGCATCGAGACTGGACCCACCCTCGTCCTGTTCGAACAGTTCAAGCGCGCGGCGTGCCTCCTGTTCGGCTTCGGGCATCAGTTCGATCGTGTTGAGCAGGGTGGCGAGGCTGGCGTGGATCGTCGCTTCGGTGCGCGGTTCGTCGGCGAAGCGCCGGCCGGCGCGCTCGCGTGCGGCGAGCAGCAGATCCTTCAGCGCCGCGTCCTTGCCCTTGGCGAGCACGAGCGGGTTCGAGCGGCCGATCAGATCCTCGTTGAGGAAGCGGTTCAGCGCGTTCGCGCGTTCGAGTTCGCGGCGCGCGGCATTGCGCGCGTCGAGCGCCGACGCATACAGCCACGACACCGCGCCGATGCCGACCACGAGCACGCCGGCGAGGGCGACCAGATACGGTCGTTGCGCGCGGCTGCGCGCGAGGGCGTCGCGCTCGCGCTTCGCCCGGGCGACCTCGAGGCGTTCGTGTTCGGCGTCCCGCGCGCGTTGTTCGCGCGTGCGCAGGCGCATCGCGAGTTCGGCGGCGCTGGCGAGGCGTCGTTGCGGATCGCCTTCGGTGGCGGCGCGGATATCCGCGCAGAGCAGGGCATCGCCGATGTCGTCTTCCCAGCCCGACGCGAGCGGCCGGTGGAGATGGCCCGACAGCAGCTGGTAGAGCAGCAGGCCGAGCGCGTAGACGTCGCCCTGCACGGTCGGCAGCTGGCCGGCGAAGATCTCGGGTGCGATGTAGAGCGGCGTGCCGCTGCTCAAGTCGGCGGCGATGTCGCGCGTCATGCCGAGTCCGCCGCGCGTGATGCCGAGCGCGTCGAGCACGTCGGGATCGAGCAGGCGGCCGCTGCCGAAGTCGCCGAGCCGGGCATGCCAGCCCTCGTCGCGGCGCGCGATCAGCACGTTGGCGGGCTTGAGGTCCTTGTGCAGCACGCCGACCGCGTGTGCCGCGGCGACGGCATCGACGATCTGCAGGAACAGGGCGATGCGCGCTTCGCGGTCGAGCGCGGCGAGTTCGTGCGTCGACCAGGCGAGCAGGTTCTCGCCGGCATGGCCGAGTTCGAGGAAGAACGGCGGCTCGGCGAAGTTCCAGTCGATCAGTTCGACGAAATGCCCGCGTTCGCTGACGCCCTCGCGGAGCACGCGCGCGATCGTCGCCTCACGCCTGAGCGCGGGCAGGCGCTCGCCGTCGACACTGAACTTGTAGACGCGTTCCGCGCCGGTCTTGGCATGCGTGGCGAGCCAGACCTCGCTGTTGGCGGTGCGACCGAGCGCCTCGCGCAGGACGAAATTCCCGCGCAACGGCACGGTCTGGCCGACCGCGAGCTCGAGGCGGTTGACGGGGCGGTGCGACGCCACCGTGCGCTCGACCGGGCCGTCGAGGCGATAGCCGATGCGGGCCTGGGTGACGATGCGTTCGGCATTGGCCTCGCCGAGGGCACGCCGCAGCTTGGCCACCGCGTTCGGCAGCACCTTGTCGACGGTCACGCGACCGGCCCACACCGTGTCGAACAGTTCTTCCTTGGTCACGACCTCGCCGGCGTGGCGCAGCAGGCAGGCCAGCACCTCGAGCGCGCGATTCTCGACCTCGACCGGCCATCCGGCGACGCGCAGCTCGAAGCGTGACTCGTCGAACTCGGCGCTGCCGAAGCGGTAGTTGAACAGGATGCGCTCGCGCGCGTCGGGTCGGTTGTTCATCGGGTACGGAGCAGCGCCGCGCGCGGCAGGGAGGAAGGATCGGCGGTGACCGCGGGCGACCACCCGACTGCACAGGGCGGCGCGGGCCCGCGTGACCGATCCGTTACCGCGCCGGTGAGGTTCCGTGCCGACTCGCCCGGGCGCGGCGGAGAGCATGCCTGCGACGTGGGCGGATGGCGAGTGCCGTTGGACACGCACTCCGCCAGCAGGTGCAGGACGGCGCGATCCGGGGGACGCGCACCTGCCCGCCACGTCTCTCCCCAACGCCAGGAACCGTCATGCGCTCGATGCCCCGTCTCGCCCTGCCTTCCGCCCTGTTCGCTCTCGTTGCCGCGCCGCTCGCCCAGGCCCAGGCCGTCACCTGGCAAGTGGTCGCCGGCAAGAGCGCCAGCCTCGACCTGCCGGGCTTTCCGGCCGGCAGCCGCAGTTACTCCGACATCCTGCTGGCCGACGGCGGCGGCGCGCTGATCGGCCTGCGCATGACCGTGCCGAGTGCCGCCCAGGGCTACTGGGCGCGCCGCGAGGGCAGCTGGCAGCGCCATGCAGCGACCGGCGTGAGCGGCGCGACGCTCGGCCCGGGCCGCGTCGGCGGCGAGGCCGGCCACGTGTTCCTCGCGATCGATGGTGGTGGCAACGACGCCGCGGTCGACGGCCAGCGCGTGTTCGTCGCGCGTGCCGGCGACCCGGCCAATACGGTCGGCGCCACGCGGGGGATCTGGCGCTGGAACACGCAGCAGAACATCGAGGTCGCGCGCGTGCAGGACGACGGCGCGCTCGGCCCGGGCCTCGGCGCGAACGCGGTGTTCAACGGCAATGCCTTTGCCGAGGTGCGCATGGCGGCAGCCGGGCGCGTGCTGATCAATGCCGATGTGCGCCTGCCCGACACGAGCGATCATCGCGTGCTCGCCCGCCATGTGCCGGGCCAGGGCAATGTGCCGTGCGCGATGCGCGGTTCGACCGATCCGGCGCTGGCGCCCGGTCTCTCCGCCGGCGACAGCTTCGACACGAGCTGGACGCTCGCCTCGGTCGCGCTGGCCGCCTCCGGTCGTGCCTACGGCACCTTCAGCACGAGCGGATCGCGCTCGGGCATCTGGGAAGTCTGCAACGGCGCGCCACATGCACTCGTCGCCGATGACGTCAGCGACGCGCTCGGGCCCGAGATCGGGGTGGCCACGGCGAGCTTCGTCGACGGCAGTTTCGGCACGGCGCGTCCGGGCGAGGACGGACGCTTCTACTTCTCCGCGCGCTATCGCCTCGCCAACGGCCAATCGAGCGCATCCGGGCTGTTCTGGCACGACGGCGTCGCCAACCGGCCGCTCGCCCTGAACGACGCCGCCGCCGTCTACGGCCCGCACTGGCTCGACGCAACCTGGACGACGTTCAACACCGTGTCGCTGATGGGCGCGGGTCGCTGGGCCGCGTTTGCGGCGACCGCGCGCACGTCGGGAGGGACGTCGGTCGACGGTCTCTGGCGTGTCGAAGCCGGCGGGTCGCCGCGACCGGTCGCCCTGGTCGGTGCCAGTGGCGACTACGCGCCCGAAACGGGCCGCACGTGGACCACGTTCCTGGCGACGGCCGTATTCGCCAATGGCGCGATCCTGCTCCACGCACGCACCAACCCCAATGCCGAGGAAGCATTGTGGCTGCTCGAACCGGGGCAGGCTCCGCGACGGGTGCTCGTCGCCGGCCAGGTCGTCGCCGTGCCGACCACCAGCGGCGTGGTCCAGGACACGGTGCAGAGCTTCAGCATCGACACCGGCTACGCGCAGTACGGCGCCGGCGCGGACGGCTGGGCCGGTGCCGACGGCAGTGCGCTCGTCGAGGCGACGCTGTCCTCGCAGGGTGACGTGCGCCTGCTCGGCGCGGTGACGCGCGCGCAGGACCTCCTGTTCCGCAACGGCTTCGATCCCTGATCTGCGCGCAACGGCCACGCGCGTCGCCCGCGGCGTGGCCGGGGAAGCCCGCGCAGGGACGCGCACCCCGGGCTGCCGCGGGACGGGAGCGGCGATCGGCGCGGATTTCCGCCCGGTGCGCGGCGTATCATCCCGCCTGACAAAACCATCGG
>JAFLDX010000037.1 GCA_017302215.1 Lysobacterales bacterium | reverse complement strand
GGCACCGGCCGTCACGCCGGTCGAGCGCCGGCTGCCGCCGAGGCGCGAACCGCTGCGTCCCATGCCGCCGCCGACCGTGACCGGACTCAGGCCCGGGGCGACCGAACCCGACGTGCCCGAGCGCCGCGAACTGCCGCCGCTCGAGGTGCCGAGGAAGATCTGGTTGAGGTAGTCGGCAAGGTCGACCGACTTGATGTTCTTGACGTCGTAGACGAACAACTGGGTCGTGCTCTCGTCGCCGGCGCGATCGAGTCGGCGCAGCCACTCCTCGGCCTGGCGCAGGTACTCCGGCTGCGGCGTCATCGCCACGATCGCATTCGAGCGCTCGATCGGCAGGAAGCGGAACATGCCGGCGAGCGGCGATTCGCCGGTCGCGCCGAACACCTTCTCGAGCTCCGGCAGCAGCGTGGCCACCTCGGTGCGCTGCAGGGTGAACACGCCGATCGACATGCCCTTCATCCAGTCGACGTCGAACATGTCGATCGTCTGCGCATAGTTCTGCAGTTCGGCGGCGGTGCCGGCCATCACGATCATGCTGCGCGCGGTGTCGGCGTTGACGATCGCCTCGGGCTTGGCGTACGGCTTGAGCAGCTTGGCCATCTCGCTCGGCGACACGTAGCGCAGCGGGAACACGCGCACCTCGTAGCCCTTGGCGAGATTCGGCGCGGCCATGCGCGGCGTGAGGTTGCCCGGGAGCGCATCCTTGATCTGCAGGACGGTGTAGCGGCCGTCCTTGTAGATGAGCGTGTTCCCCGTCCACGACAGCAGCATCTCGAGCACGCCCATCGCCTGGTCCGCGCGGATCGGCTTGGACGTCGAGAACGACACGTTGCCGCCGACGTTCGGCGCGATCGTGTAGTTCTGCTGCAGGAGGTCGCCGAGGATCGCCTTCACCACGGCCTGGATCGGATTGTTCTCGAAGTTGAAATCGACCTGGCCGTCACCGCCCGCGGCCGGCAGCGGTTTGCGCGCCGCGGCTTCGTCGATGAACTTGCCGGTGCCGATCTCGATCTCGGGCTTCGGCGGCAGCAGCTTCGATTCGTCGCGCGCGTTGACGTTGATGCCGCCGGGCGGATCGGGATCGACCGGCGCGCGCTGGGCCGTCTTCGCGCCGAAGTTGTCGGCCGTCAGCGGCTCGCCGGCGACGTGCGCCGGGGATTTCGGCGGACGCGTCGCGCATCCGGCCAGCAGGGTGACCGTCGCGGCCAGGACGAGGATCGAAAGTCTGGTTGACACGGTGCACTCCGTCATTGCTTCTGGTCCGGGGATTGCTCGCCACCGCGCTCCTTGCGCAGTCGTTCCGCTTCTTCACGCATCTGCCGACGCCGTTCCTCGATGCGTTTGGCGAGGTCGGAATCGGCGCCACCTTCCTTGCGCTCCGGTGCGACCGCTCCGGGCGGAGCCGGCGGCGGCGCCGGTGCAGCGGCCGGCGCACCGGGCTTGCGCATCGGCGGCTGGCCGGCCGGATTCGCTGCGGTCTGCAGCTCGACTTCGGAGGTTTCGTCCGAAGCGTTCCTGAAAACGGCCAGGCGCGGTTCGAGCCGGGCCAGCGTCCAGCCGGCCTGGTCGCCGACCAACGGCATTCCGACCTTCAACGCGAGCGTTTCGTTCCGCGCATTGTCGCGCACCATGGCCAGGCGCAACTCCGGGGTCGTCGCGGTCTTGCGCACGATGATGACGCCGGTCAGGGTCACGTTGAGCGGAACCTTGGGGCCTTCCGTCTCGGCCACCGGCGCGTCGACCGGGGTCGGCTTGCGATCCTCGTTGAACAGCGGGCGCGCTTCGATCTCGCTGAAGCTCGCCTGTGCCGGCAGCGAGAACGGCTGGCGGTCGATCGCGGCATCGATCGCCTGGTCGCTCGCGTCGGCGGCGGGCAGCCAGCCGTAGCCGCGCCCGTAGCCGGCGAGCTGGACGAGCGCGGCGAGCACGAGCAGGCCGCACAGGCCGGCCAGCGCGAGCGTGGTCATGCGGGCGAGCTGTACGTCCATCACGGCGTCGCCTTGCCGGGCTGGCGCAGGTAGCCGGACAGGTTGAAGCGCACGTCGAGCGGGCTGGCGACGGGCTTGCCGCCGGGTGGCACGTAGGTCTGCTGCTTGTAGATCATGAGCTGGTCGACGAACAGGTACGGCTTGCCGTTCTCGAGGTCGTACAGGATCGCCGCCAGCGACTCCATGTCGCAACGCAGGCGCGCCTGCATCGTGATGCGCTTGTACAGCTCTTCCTGGCCGCCGTTGTAGGACTGCGTGCTGACCACCGAGCAGCGACGCGCATCGGTGTGGTCGGTCTGGGCCTGCTTGAGGCGCTGGATGAGGCCGGCCGAGGCCGCGTTGGCGTCGGTCTCCGAAAGGAAGGCCTGGTTGCCCTGCTCGTAGCTGCGCACCTCGGCGAGGCGCTGCTCGATCGCCGGACGCTCGGCGGCGACGCGTGCGAAGGTCTGCTGCTGTTCGCGCAGGTCGCGCATCTCGCCGAAATAGGCGATGTGCGGCGCGACGAACCACGAATGCACACCGAGCAGGTAGACCAGCAGGACGACGATCGCGAGCAGGATGACCGCGAGCAGACGTCCATCCTTCGGCTTGTACTCGAGTCTAGCCATCGCCGCCTCCGCCCTTCTGCGTCGCGTCGCCGGCGGCCGGCACCGGCGCAGGCGCGACCGTCGCGTCGCCCGCCGCAACCTCCTTCGGTTCGGCGGTGATCGTGAAGCGGTCCTTGCCGGTGCGCGGATCGGGCTGGATCTGGCCCTCGAAACGCGGGTTCGCGAGGTAGGGCGACGCGCCGAGCACGCCGATCAGGCCGGCCGCCTCCTTGCTTTGCCCCTGCAGCTGGATCTGGTTGTTCTCGATGCTGAGGCGCTCGAGGTAGGTGTCGTCCTTCAGGCGGCGCGCGACATCGTCGAGCAGGCCGATCACGACCGGCCCGCGGCGCTTCTTCTCGGAGAGGAAGTTCGCGCCGCTGATCGAATCCTGCAGGGTCTTGCGCAACTCGCTGACGTGACGCGCCTCGACCGCGACCTTCGCCACCTCGGCGCGCATCGTGTCGACCGCGATGGCGCGGTTCGCGAGCGACTGCGACATGTTGAAGACGAGCAGGACGACGGCAATCGCGGCGAGACCGAGGTTCAGCGGCAGGCGCATGTCGCGCCGGCGCACGCGCCGATCGACCGGCAGCAGGTTGATCTGGTGGCGCATCGAGCCCGGCGTGTCGCGCCAGATGTCGACGCCGTCGAGCTCGATCGCTCCGCCGGCCACGCCGGCGACTTCGGGATCGAGTTGGGTACGCGGGATCACCACGAGCTCGACGCGCATGTTGCGCGCCGCGGTGTCGCGCGCGGCGATGCGACTGTCGAAATAGACCTGGTCGGCCTTGAACGGCGTCTGCCGGTCCATCTCGAACGAGAGCACCTGGCGCAGGTTGTCCTCGGCGGCGGCCGGCAGGGTCAGGTCGCGCGCCAGCACGCGCGCGCCCGGCAGCATGAAGATCGAACGCACGCCCGGGTTCTCGATGCGCGCGCGCAGGCGGCGGAACTCCTCGGCCTGCGCTTCCGCCGGCAAGGCGAGGTCGACGCGGCCGAACTCGCTCGCGACGCCGTTGCGCTCGCGCCAGACGACGAGTTCGCGCTCGCGACGCTCGAGCAGCAGTGCCTCGGAACGCCCGGCCAGGCGCTTGCGCCAGCGTTCCGGCAGGCAGGCGAGCAGCTGCTCGCCCCACCACGCGAAGAAACGCGGCAGCGGCGTCTTGGCAAGGCGCATCCGCAGACGCGCAAGTTGTCTGTCCAGGGCTTCTTTCACAGTGAGCTACGCGGTTTCGCCGTCACGCCAGCGGAGCACCACATACGGGCGCCCCGCGGAGTTCATGCCGCCCATGCGGATCGTGGCATCGAGCACCGTACTGGCCCCGTTGGGCAGCGTGGCGCGGGACTTCACACTATACGTCAGCCCTCCCCCGTCCGCCATGACAGGCGTGCCGTCGGGCAGGACCAGGCCCGACGTACCCTGGTTCAGGGCACCGGCCGGGAGCTGCTGGCGCCCGTCGATGATCTGCTGGGCATACTCGGGCGTCATGCCCGGGATCGCCATCAGCGCCTCGAGCGGTGCATAGGCTGCACTCGGCGTGCCGCGCCCGGAGTACATCGTGATGGCCGGCTCGACTTTCATGTACGTCTCGTAGTCCATTCCGAAAACCTGCTGCAGCTCGGACAAGGTTTCGAACGGAGCGTTCCGTGGCCCGTACGGCAGGTCGACCGCCTCGTAGTCGTCGACCTCGGCGCCGTGCGGCGAGACGAGGTCGTCCGGGTCGCGCCAGTCCTGGATCGCATCGGCCAGTTCCTCGGCGCGGATCTCGTCGACGCCGGCGCCGACGAACAGGTTCTTGAGCGTGACGAGGTCGGCCGAGTTGATGTCGATCTTGCCGGAGTCGTCGGTGATCGAGATCTCGACCTCGGCGCCGTCGAACGTGAACGTGTAGCTGCGCCCGTCGGCCATCCATTTCTCTTCCGGATTCGGCTTGCTGAGTCCGTAGACGGCGAGGTTGAGGCCGGCCTCGGCCGCGTAGCGCGCGGTCGTCGTGTCGAACAGGTGGCGCGACTGCATGCCCTCGGTACGCGCGATCACGGCGAAGCTGCCGAGCAGGATCGACAGCAGCGCGATGACCCACATCACGAGCACGAAGGCGACCCCGCGCGAGGCGCGTGCGCCGGGCTTGCGTGGCGACGGGCGCCGCCGACTCATCGCGTCCTCCGTGCGCCGCCGGGATCCTTCGCGCCATCCTGCGCGGGCATGTTCGGGAACTGCACCCCCTCGCGCATCGACTGGCGCGCGGCACCGGGATCGAGCAGCAGTGGGATTTCCATGTCGGGCCAGTCGACGAGCGCCTCGGGACGCATGCGCAGGCGGATGCGCACCATCACCGGCGTGATGCTCGGATCCTCCCACTCGTCCGACCAGTCCTCGAGCTTGCCTTCCGCGTCGAGCTTGCGGTACTCGAAGACGCCGCTCTCGATCTGGTCCATCAGGATCACCGGCTCGGCCTCGTCGACGCGGCGCTTCTTCAGGTCGAACCCGTTCAGCATGGAGTGGCCGAACAGGAGCTGCTTGCCGGCACGCGTGTCGACCAGTTCGAGGGTCTGCACGTACGAGCCGCCGCGCGAGAGATAGCCCGGCATCGGCGCCACGTAGCGGACCAGGTCGCGCTCGCCCTGGAACAGGTAGTTCATGCCGGTGTTCTCGTCCTGGCCGAACGGCAGCGGCAGGATGCGGCTGATCTGCCGGCGCACGAACTCCTGGGCGACGCGCATGCGATTCGTGCGGTCGACGAGTTCCTCGCCCGCATGCATCGAGCGCACGGCCGAGCGGATACCGCTGTAGGCCAGCGCGAGCAGCATGCCGAGCAGGACGATCGCGAGCATGACCTCGACGAGGGTGAAGCCGCGCATGGACGTGGGCCGGTGCGGAGATCGCATCATCAGCCGTCCCTGCCCTTGGCCTGCGTGCGCGAACCGTCCTGTCCCGAGCCCGACGTGCGAGCGCTGCCGCCGAGCGAGATCGCGGCGTTCGGGTCGGGCATGGCCAGGCGCAGGGTCGTGAAGCGTGCGCTGCGGCCGCTCCCGCGCGAACCCCAGAGGACGCGAAGCTCGACATGGAACAGTTCCATCTGCGCGATTTCCTGCACCGGCGCGGCATTGCCGTTGCCGACCCGGGTGGTCGTCGCGAGGTCGCCGAGCGCGGTCGCGGCGGTTGCCTCGACGGTCTGCGGATCGACCCGCTCGATGTCCATTTCCCAGTGGTAGATGCGGTCGAACTCGCCGTTGGTGTGGCCTTCCTCGATGCGCTCGCCGATGCCGACGTTGTCGAGCAGGGATTGCGCCCACAGCGCAGCGCGCGTCTCGTCGAGCGAGCGACGCGTGTCCTTCAGCGACATCGTCAGGATCTGCATCAGCGCACCCACGGCGATCGCGAAGATCAGGAACGCCGCGATCATCTCGATCAGGGTGAAGCCGCGCTGTCCCGTGCGCATCGCGTGGCGGGCGCTCATTGCGTGTTCTCGGGGCGGTCGAGCGTGATCTCGCCGGTCAGCCAGCCGATGTTGATCTTCCACTCGCGCTGGCCGAGCACGACCGCGATGTTGCCGCCGGTCGAGCTGCCGTCCGGGAAGAAGCGGATGCCGCCCTTGTTCTCGTCGACGAGTTCCTGCTGGGCCGTGGTCAGGCGCAGCTGCATGTCCTTCGGCAGTTCGATGCTGCCCTTGGCCGGCGCCTGGTAGGTGTTGTGCTCGAGATCGAGCGTCAGCACCTTCTGCTCGCCCTTCACGATCGCCTGGCCACGCGTGTAGCGCAGCGCGGCGACGAGGTCGCGGCTGGCCGCCTCGATGCGCGCGCCGGCCAGGCTGCGCGAGAACGACAGCGCGGCGACCGTCGCGACGATGCCGATCAGGGCGATCACGACGATGATCTCGATCAGGGTGAAGCCGCGTGGACGCTCGGCAGCGCCGCGGCACGCACGCGCAAGCCGGTTCGTACGTCGCTCATGCATCGACATCGCCACGGCCATCCGGTCGATCGAAA
Source organism: Lysobacterales bacterium (assembly GCA_017302215.1). GTDB lineage: Bacteria > Pseudomonadota > Gammaproteobacteria > Xanthomonadales > Rhodanobacteraceae > Dokdonella. Next base: position 15,025 of record JAFLDX010000037.1, on the reverse strand, counting down.
GCGGGTGACGGCGACCTACTTCTCCCAGCTGCCGTAGTCCTTGTCCTGGCCTTCGCCGCCGGCCTTGCCGTCCTTGCCGAGGAAGACGAGATCGAAGTCGCGACCGGCATCGCCCGGCTTCTTGTAGACGTAGGCATGGCCGAACGGATCCTTGAGGTCGGCTTCCTTCGCGCACGGGCACATGCCTTCCTTCTTGAGCAGGTCCTGCAGCGAATCGGGGTACTTGCCGGTTCCCATCTGGTACTGGTTGACCGCGTTCTCGAGCTTCTCGACCGCGACCGTGCCGGCCTGCCACTTGCCGCCGCCGAAGATGTCCATGACGTTGCCGCCGACGATCGCGATGACGATGCCGAGCAGGACGATGACCGCGATCATCTCCATCAGGGTGAAGCCGGCGTTGCGTGGCAGCGGACGCGCGCGGCGCAGGGTACGGGTGGTCATGGCTGGGTTCCTCATTGGATCGAGCTGGTCAGTTTCAGGATCGGCAGGATGATCGCCATCATGATGATCGCGACGATCACGGTCATGATCACGGTGGTGGCCGGCACGAGCGCGGCGAGCAGGCGTTCGAGCGTGTTGCGCACCTCGACGTCGAAGGTGTCGGCGACCTTGAGCAGCATCGTGTCGAGCTCGCCCGATTCCTCGCCGACGCTGACCATCTGCAGGGCCAGCTTCGGGAACTTCTTCGATTGGGCCAGCGCGAAACCGAGGCCGCTGCCGGTCTTGACGTCGACCGCGGCGGCGGACACGGCCTGGGCGAGCGCCGAATTGCCCATCACGTTGCGCGCGATCGTCAGCGCGCCCAGCAATGGAACACCGTTCTTGAGCAAAGTTCCGAGCGTGCGCGCGAGGCGTGCCGTCTCGAGCTTGCGCACGAGGCCGCCGACGACGCGCATGTCGAGCAGGCGCTCGTCGATGGCGAGGCGCGAAATCGGGTCGGCCAGTCGCCGGCGCAGCCAGGCCACGCCGAACACGGCGCCGGCCAGCAGCAGCCACCAGTACGACTGCAGGGTCGAGCCGACGCCGACGACGATGCGCGTGAGCAAGGGCATCTCGACGTCCATGTCGGCGAACATCTGCTCGAACTGCGGCACGACGACGACGAGCAGCACGAACAGCGAGACGAGCACCATGCCGACCAGGAAGGCCGGATAGATCAGGGCGTTGATCACGCTCGACTTGAGCTGGCGCGAGCGCTCGAGATAGTCGGCCAGCCGGCGCAGCGTGTCCTCGAGCGAACCGCCCGCCTCACCGGCGCGGACCATGTTGACGTACAGGCGCGAGAACGTGTCGCGTTCGGCCTCGAGCGCATCCGAAAGTGTGGCACCACCGCGCACGACGTCGCGCACGCGCTCGAGCAGGTTGCGCGCCTTCTCGCTTTCCGGGAGGTCGAGCAGGATCTGCAAGGCACGGTCGAGCGGCTGGCCGGCACCGAGCAGGGTCGCCAGCTGCTGGGTCAGCTGCACGACCTGGGCCTCATTGAGCGTCGCCTTGCGCGTCAGTGCGGCGAACAGCCCGCCCCCGCCCGCGCTGTCGGCATCGCGCACTTCGAGCGCGATGTTGCCGGCATCCTGCAACTTGCTGACGACCTCGTCCGCCGACGCGACATCCATGCGCCCTTCGAGCGTCTCGCCGGACGGGGTGACGGCCTTGTAGTGGTAGAGAGTCATCGGGGCGAGGGGCGAGGGGCGAGGGCGCGTCCGGGTGAGGTCGCGGCGAGCTTGTTGTCGAGCGATTTGCGAAGCCCGCGCAGCAGGCGTCCCTGCTCGTCGCACCGCGACAGCAGACGATCGACCGTGGTCGATTCCATGTAGCCCAACCGTTGTGCGATCAACACCTGCGTCTCCACCTCGGCCAGCGAACCTTTTGCGATTGAAACGTAGTGCGAATATTCGCGCGTCGATGCGCGCTCGTGCCCTTCGGCCAGAGCAGAAGGAATCGAAACGGCTGCCCGCCTCAACTGCGAGACCAGCCCGAACTTCTCGTCAGCCGGAAATCGCGAGGTTGCAGCGTACACAGCTTCAACGATCTCCATCGCATTCCGCCAAGCCACCAGATCCCGATAACTCTCGACCATGCATCCATCTCCCGTCCCTGGCCACACTCGCTCCGCATCAAACCGACCAATGTCTTCCGTGTCACGTCACACGATCCCGACAACTCCCGACCATGCGACCTCGCCCCTCTACCCTCACCCTTCCTGGGTGACGCGCAGGATCTCCTCGATCGTGGTCTGGCCTGCGAGGGCCTTGACGAGGCCATCCTCGTACATCGTGCGCATGCCCTCGGCGCGTGCCTGCGCCTCGATCTCGCCCATCCCGGCGTGCTGCATGACGAGGCGGCGGATCGAGTCGGTCATGACGAGGAACTCCATGATCGTGGTGCGCCCGTAGTAGCCGCTCGGGTACGCCGGCGTCGGCACCGGCTTGTACAGGCGGATCGGGCGTTCGGAGGTGAGCTTTTCGAGGCCGAACTCGCGCACGACCTCGGGCAGCGCTTCGTACGGTTCGGCCGAGCCGATGTCGAGCTTGCGCAGCAGGCGCTGGGCGAGGATGCCGTTGACGGTCGAGGTCAGCAGGTAGTCCTCGACGCCCATGTCGAGCAGGCGCGTGATGCCGCCGGCGGCGTTGTTCGTGTGCAGGGTCGACAGCACGAGGTGGCCGGTCAACGCGGACTGGATCGCGATCTTCGCGGTCTCGAGGTCGCGCATCTCGCCGATCATGATGATGTCGGGGTCCTGGCGCACGATCGAGCGCAGGGCGTGCGAGAAGTCGAGCCCGATCGACGGCTTGGCCTGGATCTGGTTGATGCCCTCGATCTGGTATTCGACCGGATCCTCGACCGTGATGATCTTGACGTCGGGCGTGTTGAGCTTGGACAACGCGGTGTACAGCGTGGTCGTCTTGCCCGATCCGGTCGGGCCGGTGACGAGCAGGATGCCGTGCGGCAGCTCGAGCACCTTGTTGAACTTCGGCAGGAACTCGTCGGTGAAGCCGAGCGTGTGGAAGTCGAACACGACCGCCTCGCGGTCGAGGATGCGCATGACCACCGATTCGCCGTGCGAGGTCGGCACGGTCGACACGCGCAGGTCGAGTTCCTTGCCCTGCACGCGGATCATGATGCGGCCGTCCTGCGGCAGGCGGCGCTCGGCGATGTTGAGCTTGGCCATGATCTTGATGCGCGAGATGACCGCCGCGGTCGATGCCGCCGGCGGCGACTCGACCTCGTGCAGCACGCCGTCGATGCGGTAGCGCACCTTGAGCCGGCTCTCGAACGGCTCGACGTGGATGTCCGAGGCCCGCTGCTCGACCGCGCGCTGGATGATCAGGTTGACCAGGCGGATGACCGGCGCCTCGGACGCGAGGTCGCGCAGGTGCTCGATGTCGTCCTCGCTGCGCGTGCTCTCGTCGCTCAGGCTCTCGACGATCGAGCCCATGGCCGAACGCCCCTGCCCGTAGAAGCGCTCGATCAGGTCGTCGATCTCGGGGCGCAGGCCGACGCTCAGCACCGCCTTGCGCCCGGTGGCGAGCTCGATCGCCTCGAGCGGATACGGATCGGCCGGGTCGGCGACGAGCAGCTTGACTTCGGTATCGCTCTCGCCGATCGGCACGACATGGTGATGCTTGAGGAAGCGCACCGACAGTTGCACGTTCGGCGGCGGTGCCTCCGGGAAATCCTTCGCGGCCAGCAACGGCAGGTCCATGATCTCGGCGACGGCATCGGCCATCTCGCGCTCGGACACAAGGCCGAGTCGCGTCAGCAGCGCGATCAGGCGCCCCGACGGGTCTTCCTCGTGCAGGCGCCGGCCACGGGCGAGATCGGTCTCCTTGAGGCGACCGCGCGCGACCAGGTACTGGCAGATGCGCTCGTCGAGCTCCGGTCCGCTGGCCATGGCGGGGTCGACCGGTTCGACGGATTCTGCGGCGACGACGGACATCGACTACTCCTGGGTTCCGGGGCTTGGACCCGGCGACCCGGCCGCCGGTTCCGCAACAGGATGCACGAGACTCTGGACGAAATCGCGGTTCAGTCCCAGCCACAGCGCCACCGGCGCGACGGCCGGCAGGATCAGGTAGCCGAACTGATAGGCCAGCGCGATCGCATCGGCGCCGATGCCTGCGCGGGCGATCGCCGCCGCCCCGGCCTCGCCGCTGTCGAACGCAAGCAGCTTGAGGCTCTCGGCGACCACGCCGAACGATTGCGCCAGCCAGATCAGCGCGAAGGCGAGGGCGAACTGGGCCAGGCGCCGGCGCGTCGTGATCGGCGTCGCCATCGCCAGGCCGCTGAACAGCGGCAGTGCATACCCGTAGATCATCGGATTCTGGGTCAGCACGAGTTCGCCGATGCCACCGGCCGGGCCGGCGCCGGCCTGATTGACGAGCACGCGCGTGCCGACGTCCATGGTCTGCCCGGCCTGGGCGATGTCGGTGAACAGTGACGGCCACATCGTGGTCATGGCAACGCCGGCGAGGCGCACGACCGGCCAGACCAGCACCTCGGCGAACACGAACCAGAGGAAGAACGCGAGCGGCAGCCACAGCAACGCCTTGAGCCCGAACAAGCGGATCGGTGACGCCTTCATCAGCCGACCCAGGCGCGCGCGTTGCGGAACAGGCGCATCCACGGCGACGCATCGCCCCATGCCTTCGGCCGCCAGCTCATCTGCACGCTGCGATGCACGCGCTCCGGATGCGGCATCAGGATCGTGACGCGGCCATCGGCCGCGCTGAAGCCGGCGGCACCGCCCGGCGAGCCGTTCGGATTCATGGGGAAGCGCTCGGTCGCGCGGCCGTCGCCGTCGACGTAGCGCAGGCACGGCCTGGCTTTAGCCGACGTCGACTCGGCGTACCCGACGCGGCCCTCGCCGTGCGCGACCACGACCGGGATGCGCGAGCCGGCCATGCCGGCGAGGAAGATCGAATCCGACGCAGCGACCTCGAGCGTGACGAAGCGCGCTTCGTACTGCTCGGAGGCGTTGCGCTCGAACCGTGGCCAGGCCTCGGCGCCCGGGATGATGTCCTTGAGCTGCGACAGCATCTGGCAACCGTTGCATACGCCGAGGGCGAAATGCGCCGGATCGGCGAGGAATGTCGTGAACGCCTCGCGCAGGCGCTCGTTGTAGAGGATCGATGCGGCCCAGCCGCGGCCCGCGCCGAGCACGTCGCCGTAGCTGAATCCGCCACACGCGGCGAAACCCTTGAAATCGCCGAGGCGATGGCGGCCCGCCTGCAGGTCGCTCATGTGCACGTCGACCGCATCGAATCCGGCGCGCGTGAACGCCGCCGCCATCTCGACGTGGCCGTTGACGCCCTGGTCGCGCAGGATCGCGACGCGCGGACGCGCACCGCGCGCGATGAACGGCGCGGCGATGTCGTCGTCGGGATCGAAGCCGAGTTTCGGCGCGATGCCGGCATCGTCGGCGTCGCAACGCCAGGCGCGTTCCTCGTCGGCACAGGCCGGGTTGTCGCGCAGGCGCTGCATGGCGTGGCTGGTCCCCGACCAAGTCGCCATGAGCTCGCTCCAGTCCCAGCGGGCCACGACATCCCCGTCGTAGCGCAGGCGCAGGCGCAGCTTCGCGACCGGGCGTGCGACGACGTGGGCGAAACGTTCGAGCTGGTGGGCCTGCAGCAGCGCGCGCAAGGCCTCGTGGTCGCGCGAGCGCACCTGTACGAGGCAACCGAGCTCCTCGTTGAACAGCGCACGCAGCGTGTTGTCCGCCCACCCGGCGAGTTCGATGTCGAGGCCGCAATGGCCGGCGAACGCCATCTCGGCGAGGGCGGTGATCGCGCCGCCATCGCTGCGGTCGTGGCACGCCAGCAGCAGTCCATCGGCGTTTGCGCGCTGGATGAACGCGAAACAGGATTTGAGGCGCGCCGGATCGTCGACGTCGGGCGGCAGGTCGCCGGCGCGGTTGAACACCTGGGTCAGCACCGAGCCGCCGAGGCGACCGCGGCCGGCGCCGAGATCGATCAGCCAGATCTCGCTGTCGCCCTCGTCGAGCTGCAACTGCGGGGTCAACGCGCCGCGCACGTCGGCGCAGCGCGCGAACGCGGTGACGATCAGCGAGACCGGCGACACCGTGCGGTGGAGCATCGGCTCACCCTTCGACGGCGCCTGCCACTTCACCTGCATCGACAGCGAATCCTTGCCGACCGGAATCGAGATGCCGAGCGCCGGGCAAAGCTCCATGCCGACCGCGTGCACGGCGTCGTGGAGTTCGGCGTCCTCACCGGCATGGTCGACCGCCGCCATCCAGTTCGCCGACAGGCGCACCTCGTCGAGTTCGACGGGTGCCGAAGCGAGGTTCAGCAACGCCTCGCCGACCGCCATGCGTGCCGACGCGGCGGCGCTCAGCAGGGCCAGCGGCGTGCGCTCGCCCATCGCCATCGCTTCGCCGGCGTATCCCTCGAAATCGTTGAGCATGACCGCGCAGTCGGCCACCGGCACCTGCCATGGCCCGACCATCGGGTCGCGCGAGCACAGGCCGCCGACACTGCGGTCGCCGATCGTCACGAGGAAGGACTTGCTGGCGACGGCCGGGAACGCGAGCACGCGCTCGACCGCATCGCCGAGTTCGATGCCCTCGGTGTCGGCGATCACCGACAGGCGGTGTGCCACGCGTCGGGTGTCGCGCTGCATGCGCGGCGGCTTGCCGAACAGCACGTCGAGCGGCAGGTCGATGACGATGCGCTGCGCATCGGGTGTTGCCGGGCGCGAATCGGACAGGCGCAGGCGGCGTTCGGCGGTGGCGTGGCCGACGACCGCGAACGGACAGCGCTCGCGCGCGCAGATCGCCTCGAACGTGGCGAGATCGGCCGGACGCACGCCGAGCACGTAGCGCTCCTGCGATTCGTTGCACCAGACCTGCATCGGCGAGAGCTGCGGGTCGGCGCACGGGATGCGCGCGAGGTCCAGTTCGCCGCCCACCGACGAATCGTTGAGCAGTTCCGGAATCGCGTTCGACAGGCCGCCCGCGCCGACGTCGTGGATCGACACGAGCGGATTGCCGGCCCCTCGCGCCCAGCACGCGTCGATGACCTCCTGGCAACGCCGTTCCATTTCGGCGTTGTCACGCTGCACCGAGGCGAAGTCGAGTTCGACCGAACTCGTGCCGGCCGCGACCGACGAGGCCGCGCCGCCGCCGAGACCGATCAGCATGGCCGGGCCACCGAGCACGATCACCGCATCGCCCGGGTGCAGGTTGCGCTTCTCGACGTCGCCCGGACGCAGGTTGGCCAGTCCGCCGGCGATCATGATCGGCTTGTCGTAGCCGCGACGCAGGCCCGGCTCGTCGGTGCCCTGCTCGAATGTGCGGAAATACCCGCCGAGGCACGGTCGGCCGAATTCGTTGTTGAATGCGGCCGCACCGAGCGGCCCGTCGCGCATGATCTCCAGCGGCGTGGCGAAACGCGGCGGCAGCGCGCGCTCGCTTTCCCACGGTTGCGGCAGCGACGGGATGCGCAGGTGCGAGACGCTGAATCCGGTGAGGCCGGCCTTCGGTTTGCCGCCGCGGCCGGTCGCACCCTCGTCGCGGATCTCGCCACCCGCGCCGGTTGCCGCACCCGCGAACGGCGAGATCGCGGTCGGATGGTTGTGCGTCTCGACCTTGATCGCGTACGGCGCGGCTTCGGCGTGCGCCGCGTAGAGGCCGGTTTCCGGGTCGGCGAAGAAGCGCCGCGCCTCGTACCCGGCGACGACGGCGGCATTGTCCTTGTATGCCGACAGCGTATGCGCCGGAGCCAGCGCATGCGTGTTGCGGATCATCGCGAACAGCGACCTGGCCTGCGCCTCGCCATCGATCGTGAAGGCCGCGTTGAAGACCTTGTGCCGGCAATGCTCGGAATTGGCCTGGGCGAACATCATCAGTTCGGCATCGCTCGGATCACGGCCGAGCGCGGCATAGCTTTCGGCGAGATAGGCGATCTCGTCGGGCGCCAGCGCGAGACCGAGGCGTGCATTCGCCGCTTCGAGCGCCGCGAGCGCGTCGCCGGCCAGGCTGATGCGCCCGAGCGGCCCGGGCGTGCCGACCGCGAACAGGCGCTGCAACGCGGCGGGTTCGGTCACCACCGATTGCGTCATCGGGTCGTGCAGGGTGGCCATCGCGGTCGTCCAGGCGGACGAACCGGGCTGCGGCGCGGCGTCGAGCTCGAACGCGAGCCCGCGCTCGACGCGCACGATGTCGATGCCGCAACCGCGCAGGATGTCGGTGGCCTTGCTCGACCACGGCGAGATCGTGCCGAGCCGCGGCACCACCCACAGGGCGGCCGGCCCGGGCCGGCCCGGACGCGCGTCGAGGATCGCCACGAGACGCGCTTCGTCGAGCTGCGCAGCGGGCGCGGCCTCGACGAAATAGACGTGACGCGCGGCGACCAGACGGCAACGGCTGCCGGCCTGCATCAGCGCCACGTTCTGCCGGTCGATGCGGAACGCGGAAAGGGCCGGCTGGCCGTCGAGAACGATCATGGCGGGGTCGGGGCTGCTCTGGTCAGCTCCGCCCGGCGTCCCGCCTGCAGCGGGCTCGGCCATCCGGGCGGAAAAAGGCCGCGCATGATAGCCGATACGCCGGGCCCTGCGCGGCCACGGCGTATCCGGCACACCGTCGCGTCGCGTCGCTCAGGCGCCCGGCTTGGGTGCCGCGGCGAGGCGGTCGAGCGAGGCCTGCAACTGGTCGGGCGTCAGGTAACCGCCGATCTTGCTGCCATCCGGCGCGTAGACGGCCGGCGTGCCGTCGACCCCGACGGCGAGGCCGAGCTGGTACTCCTGCGCGACCGGGTTGTCGCACTTGAGCGGCGCCGGATCCTGGCCCGCCTTCGCCGACGTGAACGCGGACTGGCGATCCTTCGCGCACCACACCGATACCGCCTTGTCGAACGACGGCGTGCCGGGGCCGCTGCGCGGGAAGAACAGGTAATCGACCTGGATCCCGCGTTCGTTGTACTCGGCGATATGGGTGTGCATCTTGCGGCAGTAGCCGCAGTCGATGTCGGTGAAGACGGTGACCTTGTACTTCGGCGTGCCCTTCGGCTTGAACACGATGCGCTGCGCTTCCGGATAGGCATCGAGCTTGGCGACGTGCTCGCGCGACATGCGCGCGGCGGTCAGGTCGAGCTTCGCGTCGGCATCGTACAGCGTGCCCTGCAACACGTAGCGGCCATCGTTGCTGACGTACACGAGCTGGCTGCCGACGATCGCCTGGGCGTAGCCGGGAATCGGCGATGCCTCGACCTTGTCGACCTTCGCATTCGGCACGAGCTTCTTGAGAGCGGCACGCACGGTCGCGTCGTCGAAGTCCGCGGCGCGTGCGAACGGAGCGGCCAGGAACACGACGAGTGCGGCAGACAGGAAGCGCTTCATGGGATTTCCTCCGGATTGACGATGGGCCGGCTCAACGCGCGGCGGCCGGCTTGGCGGCCAGGCGATCGAGCTCGCCGGCGAGCTGGTCCGGCGACATGGCGATCTGTGCAGCGATGTGGGTGCCGTCGGCGGCGAGCACGGTCGGCGTGCCGCCGACGCCGATCTCGCGTGCGATGCGGGTCGTATCGGCCACCGGATTCACGCAGGTCGCCTGGCCGGTGTCGGCGCCACCCATCGCGGCAGTGAACGCGGCCTTGCGGTCCTTCGCACACCAGACCGCTTCGGCCTTGCGGTCCGCGCCGGGGTGGATGTCGAGCGGCAGGAACACATACTCGACCGCGATGCCGGCCGCGTTGTAGCGCGCGATCTGTTCGTGGAAGCGCCGGCAGAACGGACAGTCGATGTCGGTGAACACGGTGACCACGTGCCTGGGCTTCGCCGGCGCGAACACGATGCGCTTGTCGGCGCCGATGCGGGCCAGGCCGGCGAGACGCTGGCGTGCGCGCACGGCCTCGGTCAGGTCGCGCTGGTCGGCAACGTCGAATGCACTGCCATCGAGCACGAACCGGCCGTCCTTGCTGACGTAGATCAGCTGCGATCCGACCATCGCCTCGAAGAAGCCGGGAACCTGCGATTCCTGCGCGACATCGACCTTCACCTGCGGGGCGAGCCGGGTCATCGTCGCGCGCACGGTCTCCTCGGGCGAGGCCGCAGCGGCGACGCCGCCGGCGAGGGCCAGCACGGCCGACAGGTGCAGGGCAAACGCACGGAACGGGGTCATCGCGAATTCTCCTGGGCGATCGCCGTGTTCGACTCGGCGGACTTCTTGAGTTCGGCGAGCAGGCGGCTCGGCGTCATCAGCACGGTCGAGGCGATCACGCGGCCGTCCGGACCGATCGCGGTCGGCGTGGCGTTGACGCCGATCTCGTTGCCGGCCTTCATCATCGCGACGATCGGCGTCTCGCAGGTCGCACTCACCGGGGCATGGCCGTTCATCGCCGCATCGTAGGCCGCCTTGCGGTCGGCGGCGCACCACACGCTGGCGGATTTCCGGTCCGCGCCGGGATGGATGCCGAGCGGGAAGAACACGTAGTCGATCGCGATGCCGAGCCGGTTGTACTCCGCAATCTGCGCATGCAGGCGCTTGCAGTAAGGGCAATCGACGTCGGTGAACACGGTGATGCGGTAGCTCGGCCTGGCCGGCGCGAAGCTCAGGCGCCTGTCGGGCCCGATCGCGGCAAGCGCCTCGATGCGGCGCTCGGCCATGCTCTCCTCGGTCAGGCTGACCCCGTTGCCGGCGTCGTCGACCTGGCCTCTTATCACGTACCGGCCGTCGGCACTGGCGTACGCGACCTGGCCGAGGATCACGCCCTCGTAGTAACCGGGCAGCGCCGACTTGCGGAATCCCTTGAGCTGCTGCATCGGCGCGAGCCTCTGGATCGCCGCGCGCGCCGCATCGCCGTCGGCGGCACGGGCCGGTCCGAACGGCAGCGACAGCAGCAGGCAACACAGCACGAATCGCAGCATGGGGAACGGCACGGAATGGGGGCGATCGTCGATGGACCGCGGTGGGACCGGATGGTTCCGGCAGACCGGTGATTTTCGCACGCCGGGCCGGGTCGGCCAAGGTCGGCGCGCGGTTCAGCCGCGCGGGTGATGCGCGGCGTGCAGGCGCTTGAGCCCCTCCTTCGCCACCAGCGTGTAGATCTGGGTAGTCGACAGCGAGCGATGGCCGAGCAGCATCTGCAATGCGCGCAGGTCGGCGCCGTGGTTGAGCAGGTGGGTCGCGAACGAATGCCTGAGCACGTGCGGCGAGATGCGCGCCGCCGCGATCCCGGCGCGCATCGCGTGCTTCTTGACCAGGGTCCAGAACATCTGCCGGGTCATGCCGTCGGCGCGCGCGGTGACGAACAGCGCATCGCAGCGCCGGCCCTTGAGCAGCAGCGGCCGCGCGGTTTCGACATACAGGGCGAGCCAGTGCAGGGCCTCCGCGCCGACCGGCACGAGGCGCTCCTTGTTGCCCTTGCCGGTCACGCGCAGCGCGCCCTGGCGCAGGTTGACCTGGTCGGCGCGCAGCCCCACCAGCTCGCTGACGCGCAGGCCGGTGGCGTACATGAGTTCGAGCATGCTGCGGTCGCGCCGACCGAGCGCACCGTCGTCCGGAGCCTGCAACAGCGCTTCGATGTCGCGTTCGGCGAGCGCCTTCGGCAGGCCGCGCGGCAACTTCGGGGCGTCGACCAGCAGGGTCGGGTCCTCGGCGATCGCGCCATCGCGCTGCTGGTAGCGGTAGAAATGCCGCAGGCTCGACAGCAGGCGCGCGTTCGAGCGCGCGTGATAGCCGCGCCCGTGGCGTCCACCCGCCGACGAGCGCTCGGCCAGGTAGCGGAACAGCGGCTCGCGCCCGCAGCGGGCGAGATCGGTGCCGTCAGCCGCGAGCCAGCGCGCGAACCCCTCGAGGTCGCGACGGTAGCCGGCCAGCGTGTTGTCGGCGAGGCCGAGCTCGGACCACGCGCGCTCGAGGAAGGCGTCGATGAGGCGTCGATCGGCGGCACCGACCGGCGCGGGCGGCGAAGTCGCGGGGTCGGTTGCGGGCATGCGGCGCTTCCTGGTTCGAGCAACGGCTCGCTTACACTAGGAAGCCCCGGCCACTTGCACAAGGGCGACGCGCGCGCGCATGAAAGAACCCGTACCGGCCCCGCTGTGGCTGCGCCTCGCCGCGCTCGGCTACGACCTGCTCGTCCTCGTCGCCGTGTGGATGCTGGTGGCCGCGCTGGTCCTCGCCGCGTTCGGCGGCGACGTCGATGTCGCCCACCAGCCGCCGCTCTACCACGTCGTCCTGCAGGCCGCGCTGCTCGTATCGACCGGCGCCTACTTCGCGCTGTCGTGGGCGCGGGCCGGACGCACGATCGGCATGCGCGCCTGGCACCTGCGCCTCGTCGATGCGGCCGGCGGGCGCGCGCCGTCCGCGCGCCAGTCGCTGCTGCGCTTCGCCGTCGCGATGGTCTCCGCGCTGGCCGTCGGGCTCGGTTTCGCCTGGTGCCTGGTCGATCGCGAACGACGCGGCTGGCACGACCTCGCCGCACGCACGCGCCTCGAACGCGTCCCGCGCGGCGGGTGACGTCCTAGGCCGTACGCCTGAAGTACAGGATGGCCAGCAGCACCAGCAGCAGCGGCGGAACGAGATTGGCGAAGGCAGGATGCAGGCCGTACACGGAGCCCATGCTGACCGCGGCGCGCTGCAGGAAGTAGAAGCCGATCGCGAGCACGATGCCGATGAACAGGCGTTTGGGCAGGCCGCCACTGCGCAACGCGCCGAACGCGAACGGCAACGCGCAGAACGCCAGCACGAGCACGTTGAGCGGATAGAACACGCGGCCCCACCAGGCCTCGCGGAAGCCGGTCGCATCCTGTCCGTTGCGCTCGAGGTAGACGATGTTGCGCGCGAGGTCGCGCAGGCCGAGGTAATCCAGCTTCACGATGCTGAGCGCGAGCAGGTCGGGGTCGAGCTTCGACGGCCACTGCATCTCGGCCTGCATCGAGCTCTTCGCCGAGGCCTCTCCGAACTCGGTGCGGCGGACATCGAACAGCGTCCAGCGGCCCTGTGCGTGGGTCGCACGCGCCGCGACCGACAGCGTGCCGAGGCGGCCTTGCGCATCGAACTCGAACACGCGCACGCGTGTGAGGTCGACGACCGGACCCTCCGGCGTCTGCAGCGTGCGGCCGCTGCCGGCGTTGACGATGGTGTCGCCGTCGCGCGCCCACACGCTGCCGCCCTTGGCCAGCGAAACGTCCTTCGATTTCGACGCGAGCGCGAGGTTCTTCGCCTGCTGGTCGCCGATCGGGCCGAGCGTCTCGCCGAGCAGCATCGCGAGCACGGTCAGCAGCACGAGGGTCAGCACGACCGAAGCACAGATGCGCAACTTCGACATGCCGGCCGCGCGCAAGGCGGTCAGTTCGCCGCTGCCGGCGAGTGCGCCGAGTCCGAGCAGTCCGCCGATCAGGGCCGCGTAGCCGAACATCTCGTAGAGCCGCCGCGGCATGGTCAGCAGCGTGTACGAAGCGGCCTTGGCCAGCGTGTAGCTGCCCTTGCCGACATCGTCGAGTTCGCCGACCAGGATCGTCATCGCATCGAAGCCGGCCAACACGGCCCACGTCAGCAGCAGCGACGCGAGCACCGACTGCGCGATCAGGCGATCGACCTGCTTGTACGGCCGCCTCACGCCGCGCTCCGGCGCGCGGCGCGCTTGCGTCGCAACGGTTGGCCGCGGTGGATGAGCCACAGCGCAATGGCCAGCGTCGGCAGGTAGACCCACCACAGGCCGAGCCCGAAAGAGAGTTTCTCCTGGGCCAGCCAGGCGCGGCCGAGGGCGAGCAGGTTGGCGTAGACGATATAGGCGAGCACCGCGATGATCAGGTTGCCGTAGCGCGCCTGGCGCGGGCTCGATCGCGACAACGGCAGCGCGAGCAGCGCAAGCACCAGCGCCGAGATCGGCGGCGCCAGGCGCCAGTGCAGCTCGGCGCGTTGCAACGGCTCGTCGCTGCGCCAGAGGTCGATGGTCGGTGCGGCGCGCTTCGGCGCGTCGCCCGCTTCATCGCTGTCGTTGTCCGGCAGGCGCAAGTCGTTGCGCGCGAACCGCAGCAGGCGGAAGTCGTCCTGGCCGGGGCGGCCCTCGACGCGGAAGCCGTCCTCGAGGGCGAGGTAGCGTTCGCCCCCGCCGGTATCGCGGTACAGCTCGCCGCGCGCCGCGGTGATCAGGTTCAGTTGCGAGCGCCCGTCGGCCTCGACCTTCTCGCTCTCGACGAACATGCGCGCGAAGCGCGTGCCGTCGGCGCTCATCTCGCCGACGTAGATGACGCCCTCCTGCGCGGGAAGCGAGACGAAGCGCCCGGCCTCGAGGCCGGCGATCAGCAGCGAGCGGTTCGCATCCGCCACCATCTGCTGCGACAGCCGCACCGCGGCCGGCGCGAGCCACAGCGACACGAGCGCAAGCAGGAGCACCAGTGGCAGCGCGAGCAGGGCGAGCGGCCGCAGCAGGCCGCCGATGTCGAGCCCGGACGCGCCGAGCACGGCCATCTCGCTGTCGCGGTAGAGCCGTCCGTAGGCGAGCATGACGCCGAGGAACACCGCCAGCGGCAGCAGCACGTTGAGCCCGTCCACCGCACGCAACGCGATCAGGCTGAACATGAGCTCGGCCGGAACCTTGCCGCGCGTGATCTGGCCGAGCACCGCGACCACGGTATCGCCGAGGCTGATCAGCAGCAGGACCGCGGCAACCGCGAGGAAGCTCAGCACCAGTTCGCGCAGCAGGTAGCGGTCGAGGATGCGCAGCACCGGTGTCCCATGCCTTAGTATTGCGGGTTTCATGCCTGCGCCAGCGTGCGCGGCGGCGGCAGTCTAGCCGGCCGCGCGCGGCGGCACACGCTTTTGACCGATCGTGGAATCCTCGATGACCCTCAAGTTCAGCCAGACCGGCGATGCGCCGGAATCCGCCGATGTCGACTGCGTTGTGGTCGGCGTCTACGACGACCGCAGCCTCAGCGCGGCGGCGAAGCGCCTCGACGACGCCAGCGGCGGCGCGATCCGCCGCCTGCTCGAGAGCGGCGACGTTTCCGGCAAGGCGGGCCAGCACGTCGTGCTGCACGCCCTGCCCGGCGTGCGCGCGGCGCGCGC
>JAFLDX010000036.1 GCA_017302215.1 Lysobacterales bacterium | reverse complement strand
GGCCTCGATGGTCGCGGTGTAGGCCGGCGACATCAGCAGGCGTTCGGCGCGGCGTTGGCCATCCAGCGCGAGCACGGCGCCGGCCACGATGGCGACGAACACGACGCCGGCGGCGAGCAGCGCCCAGCGATGGCGCGCGATGAACTTGCGCGCGAAGTAGGCCCGGCTCGCCGGCACTGCGCGCAGCGGGCGCTGTTCGCGGAAGCGTTCGAGATCCTCGGCGAGCGCGGCCGCCGAGGCGTAGCGGTCGTTGCGCTCGGCAGCGAGCGCATGGCGCAGCACGGCGCGCAGCTCGGGCGGCAGCGCGCGTGCCGCGGCGAGCACATCGTCCGGCGCGAGTGCCGTAACGTCGTCCTCGACCGACGCGATCGTCGCATACAGCGTGACCGGCAACGCGGCCTGCGACCGGTACACGGGCGACGAGGTCAGCCCGGCCGCATCGGCGCCGGTCAGCACTTCGAACAGCATCACGCCGAGCGAATAGACGTCGCTGCGCGTGTCGATGTCGCGCGCCTCGCGGCTGGCCTGCTCGGGGCTCATGTAGATCGCGGTGCCGGCGCGGTTCGCGTACTGCGCGGTGGCGACCACCGCCGCGCCGGCCATGCTGCCGCCGACGGCGATGCCGAAGTCGATGATCTTCGGTTGCGGGATGCCGTCGATCTCGCGCACGAGCACGTTGCCGGGCTTGAGGTCGCGGTGGATCACGCCCTTCTGGTGCGCGTGCTGCACGCCGAGGCAGATGCGGATGAACAGGGCGAGGCGCTCGTCGAGGCTCATCGCATGCGATCGGCACCACGCGGTCAGCGACTCGCCCTCGACGAACTCCATGGCGAGGTAAGGACGTCCGTCGGGCGTCGTGCCGGCGTCGAACACCTGCGCGATCGCCGGATGCTGCATCTGGGCGAGCGCCTGGCGTTCGACCTCGAACCAGGCCAGCGCAAGCGGGCCGGCGACCTGGTTGCCCATCAGCTTGAGCGCAACCTGGCGGCGCACCGGCGCGGTCTGCTCGGCCAGGTAGACCTGGCCCATGCCGCCGGCGCCGAGCGCGCGACGGATCACGTAGGCGCCGAGGCGAGTGCCTGCGGCCAACGCTGCGTCGGCGCCGCCAGGCACCACGTCGAGGCCGTCGACTTCGGTGGCGTCGGTCGCGGACGACCCGTACGGTTCTGATGGCGACATCATCGGTGCCCCGAGGTCGAGCGATGCGCGATTGTGCACTTTGTCGCCGGCGCGTGCGCGCGTGCGGTGTTCACCAGCTGCCCTCGTTCGGCATCGATGTCCACGGCTCGCGTGGCGGCAACGCATCGCCCTTCTGCAGCAGTTCGATCGAGATGAGGTCGGGCGAACGCACGAAGGCCATGTGGCCGTCGCGCGGCGGCCGGTTGATCGTGACGCCGGCATCGAGCAGGCGCTGGCAGGTCGCGTAGAGGTCGTCGACCGCGTAGGCGAGATGGCCGAAGTTGCGCGCGCTGCCGTAGTCCTCGGGATCCCAGTTCCAGGTCAGTTCGACCTCGCCGCGATCGGCATCGCCCGGTGCGGCGAGGAAGACGAGCGTGTAGCGCCCCTTCTCGTTGACCTTGCGCCGCGTCTCGACGAGGCCGAGTTTCGCGCAGAAGAAATCGAGCGCGGCGTCGAGGTCGCGCACGCGCAGCATCGTATGCAGGTAGCGCATCGTTCGGATTTCCTGGTTCGCGCGGTGCGGATCAGATCGTGGGCCCGCGCCGACCTGGCCGCAACGGATTCACGCCCACTCGGTCAGCCCCTCGATTTCGTACAGGCGCTTCCAGGCGGGGCGCGCCTTGACGCGGGCCGCGAGCGCGGCGAGCGCGGGCCAGCGGTCGGCCGGCTTGGGCATGTTGCGCGACCAGCGCATGAGCATCGTCGCGTAGAGGTCGACGATGCCGAAATCCGCGCCGAGCACGCACGGACCGTTCGCGGCGAGGTGCGCATCGAGCCTTTCCCAGACCGCTTCGATGCGCCTGCGCGCGTACTCGCGCATCGTGTCGTCGTCCTCGATCGGGCCGAAATCGGACGGATAGAACCACTGGCGGAAGGCGGGCTGCAGCGTGTTGGCGAGGTGCAGCATCCACTGCAGGTACAAGCCGCGCGTCGGTGCACCGGGCATCGGCGCGAGGCCGGCTTCGGGATGGCGCTCGCCGAGCAGGAGCAGCAGGGCCGCGCACTCGTAATAGGCCGTGCCATCGATCACGAGGGTCGGCACGAGGCCGTTCGGGTTGAGGCGCAGGTAATCCGGGTCCTTTTGCCCGCGCGCATCGAAATCGATCAGGCGCAGTTCGTGCGCGACGCCGGCTTCGAGCAGGGCGAGGTGCACGGCCATGCTGGCGGTGCCCGGCGAGTAGTAGAGCGTGTACATGCAAATCCCGGCGGTCGCGATCCGCCTAGGGTAGTCGCAGCGCCGGCGCGTGGCGAGCGCACGACGGCGAGGCCGGCTCCCGGATCGGAAGCCGGCCGCCCCGCGCAGTCAGGCCGGCAGCCTGCGGCTCATCGCGTAGTAGGCGAGGTTGCCGAGACCGGTTGCGCCGAGCAGGACGCCGATCACGGCCGGACTCAGTTCCTGCCAGGCCAGCGCTTCGATCGCGAAGAAGCCGACCGCGAGCGCGACCAGGATCACGCCCCAGCGCAGCGAGGCGTGGCGCCGGCGCGCCTCCTCGCTCTCGATGATCGAGCGCACGAGGTCCTGGGAGACGTTGGACGAGACGAGCTGCTTGCGCACGCGCGAGTCGACGATCGCCTTGATCGTCCAGGCGATGCACAGGAACAGGCTGATGGGGATGAACGGAAGCAGGAAGTCGGAGTTCATGGGAGGTCCGTGCGGAATGGGGTGGCGGAGCAGGAGATACGCTCCGCGCGGCGGCGGTTGCAGCACGGCCGCGAAGCCGTCGCGAGGTTGTCCATGCGCACTTGCAACCACCGGCGCGCTGGGCGTATCCCTCTCGTCGATGACCGGACCCGCGCCCGCCAGTGATGCCGACCGCATGCTCGTCGAGGCCGTGCTCGCCGGCCGCGCCGGCGCGTTCGAGCGGCTCGTGCGCGAATACCAGGGCCTGTGCTGGCACGTCGTGCAACGCATGGTGCGCCACCCCGAGGATACCCGCGAGCTGTGCCAGGAAACCTTCCTGCGCGTGCACCAGTGCCTCGGCCAGTACCGCGGCGAGAGCGCACTGAAGTCGTGGATCGCCCAGGTCGCCTACTCGGTCGCCAAGCGCCACCTCGAGCGCAGGCGCATCCCGCTGGCCGAGGTCGCAGGCGATGAAGACGGCCTGTCGGCGGCGCACGCGGTGGCCGACGGCCATGACCTCGAAGGCGCACACGGTGATGCCGAGGAGGCCGTGCAGCTGCATCGCGCGATCGAGCGCCTGCCGCCGGTGCAGCGCACCGTGCTCACGCTCTATCATCTCGAAGAGATGCCGATCGGCGAGATCGCCTCGATCACGGGTCTCGCCGAAGGAACGATCAAGAGCCACCTGTTCCGCAGCCGCCGCCAGTTGCGCGATGCGCTCGGGCATCGCATCGGAGTTGCCGCATGAACCACGACGAGCACGAATGGCAAGCCCAGGAAACCGCGTTGCGAGCACTGCGCGACGGCAGCGCGGGCGGCGACGCCGGTTACCGACGCGTCATCGCGGCGCTGCGCGACGCGCCGGCGCCGATGCTGCCGGCCGGATTCGCCGCGGTCGTCGCGCGGCACGCCGAAGCGCAGGCCGCCGCCGATCGGCGCTTCGAACGCCAGCTTGCCATCGGCCTCGGCATTGCCTTCGCGGTGGGCGCCATCGTCGCGCTGGCCGTGTTCGGCCGCCTCGGCGGCGCAGCCGCCGCCGGCCAGTGGTCCGGTTCGCTGCATTGGCTGTTCGCCGCCGCGGTGTGCGTCGGCGTGACGGCGCTGATGCCGAAGCCGCGCGCGAGCGGATCCGCGCAAACGCTTTAGGGAATCTCTGATCGACCTCGATCGCGGCTGAAGCCGCTCCCACAAGACATCGGTTCTGTGGGGGCGGCTTCAGCCGCGATGTCCCTTGTTCAGGCCTTTCTCAGGGAAGCACGATCCGCCAGCCGTTGCCGGCGTCATCCCGGCCGGATCGGAGCGGCGGCAAGGGAAGGGGCGTTCGCGGTGCCGTCCAGCCCACCTGCGCGCGCGGCATCCGCGATCCCTCGTGGCACGGCATCGGGCAACGCCCGTCCCTGGTGTTCGACTTCCGGCGCCGGTAGCGAACCGGCGACGGCGGAACCGCTCAGTCGGTGATGCGCACGAGATCGAGGCGCGAACCGTCCGGCAGGCGTGCCTCGATGCCGGCCTCGATGCCGTCGAGCGCGTGCAGGCGCGTGCACAATGTTTCGGCGCGGCGCTCGAGTTCGGCGCTGCGTTTCTCGACGGCCTTCTCGACCGTCTTCTCGATCGACTCGGCGCGCGCCTCGAGTTCGGCCACGGCCGACTCGTCGCCGCTCAGCGCGACCTTGAGCGCCATCGCGGTGACATTGCCGACCAGTTCGCCGACGAGCGTTCCGACCGCGCCTTCGATGATGCGATCGAGGTCGGCATCGGCTTTCGCGCTCCAGTCCTGCTTGGCCTCGATGCCCTTCTGCAGTTCGGTCGCCGTGCGCGCGATGCGCTCGGCGCTGGCACGCGCCTCGGCGGGAGTCGACGCGAAGGCGGTCGAGGCATGTCCGACCGCCTCGAAGGCGATCGCCACCGCATCGATCGCGATGCCCTTGACCTCCGGCACGAGCGCGCGCATGCCGCGCTCGAGTTCGTCGGCGCGCGCGCGATCGGCGGCGTCGAGCGCGAGCGCCCGACCATCGACCGTGATGCCGCCGCCGCTCAGCAGGGCGATCACGCGGTGGCTGTCGTCCTCCGTGAAGACGAGGCGGCTCGGCTCGATGCGGAACGAGTAGCCGCTGTCGAGATCGCAGTCGTTGCCGACATGGGTTTTCGCCTGCAGCAGCGCAGGGGCGATGGACAGGGATGCGAGAGCGAGCAGCGCGGCATGGCGGATCATGGGAATCTCCCGGCGGGTTCACGAGCTTCGATGCGCGCGAACCGCCGGGCGTTTAAGCGAAATCTCCCTGCCGGAAGTCATGGATGCGAACGTCGCGCACTCAGTCGTAGCCGCTGCCGAAGATGCGGTCCCGTGCGAAGCGGCCGGCGATGAAGGCGGACGGGTAGGGGCTGTCCGGCGTGTACGACTGGCCGGCGACGAGGAAGCGCCCCGAACCATCCGCGCTGACGGCGCGAACGGCACTGCTCATGAACGGGGTCGGCTGCAGATCCGGCGGATAGGATGGATCGTGCGCGCGCAGCGGATCGACCACATTGCCCGCCGCGTCGAGGACGAGGGTCTGCACGTCGCTCCAGGTGTCGCCGTCGAACGAGGTGTAGACGCGTGCGCCGCCGATGAACAGGTGGCCGTCGGCGAAGGCCGCGCCCTCGGTGAGGTCGGGGCCGTCGTTGAGGAAGCAGATCGGGGTACCGCCGCTGCCGCCGTCATGGCCGCCGACGAGGACGCGACCGAGCAGGCCGAAGCCGAACTCGACGCTGCCGTCGCTGCCGTCGAACGCCATCGCGCCGACGCCGCCCTGGCAGCGGCGCGCGACATTGCCGGTCAGGTACACGGTGTAGACGTACGCTCCGAACGTGCCGAAGCGACGCACCGCGATGTCGGTCGCGCGATCGGCCAGCGAACCGCCGTTGTTGAAGCCGCGACGCACGAAGCCGCCGTTGCCGAAGTCGCTGCACGGCGTGCCGCTCGCGCTGATGCACAGCAGGGCGTAGTCCCAGTCGTCGCCGCTCGTGCGGATCGAACCGGCGACGTAGAGGATCGGAGTCGTGCCGAACGCGCCGGTCGGCTTCACGACCGTCCTCGCGACCTCCATCGAGCAGGCCTCGTTGTACGGCGCGCACAATGCGCCGGGAACCGGGAGCTGCACATAGCCGTTGGCATCGCCGATCGTGGTGTCGCGCACGAGGCTGTCGCCCTGCAGGCGCGCGCGGGTCAGGAACGGGTTGCTCTCGACCGCATCGAGCGCGCGATGGCCGACCACGCTGACGAAGGTCGTCGTGGGCACGCCGATGCCGAAAGTCTGGTAGATCGCCAGGCCTGCGCCATGCTCGTCGCGGAAATCGCCCATGGCGAGGTAGCTCGAAAGGAACGTGCCGTCCACGCCGAACACGAGAACGTAGACGTCTCGCGTCGTGACGGACGACGAGCGTTGCCGGTCGACCAGCACGAACAGGCGATTGTCGAAGACCTTGATGTCGGATACGCCGAGGTACGGTGCGCCGGCCGGCGGATCGAGTTGGAGCAGGCCGGGGTTGGCGGCCGTGGTGACGGGCCAGCTTCCGCGTGTGCCGTCGGGTGCGACGCGCTGCAGTACCAGCGAGCCCGACACGAGGCCTCCGAGGATGACATCACCGCCGGGTGCAAGCTCGATGAGCGCGGTGGCCCCGACACTGCTGCCACCGACGATGACATCGCGCCGGCTGACCAGCGGGAAGCCGGGATCGACGGCGTAAGGGATGTCGGTGAGGCTCGTGGTCGCCGCGGCTTCGGCATGCACGGACGGCACCGATGCGATCGCGCAGGCGAACGCGCTCGCGAAGAGGGCGATGGCTCTGCAGGTGGAAAGGAAGTTCATGCGCATCTCCGGCAACGGGTCGGTTGATCCGAGTTGCCGGGGGATACGCAATGGGGTCGCGGCAGCGGACATCGCCGCGGCCGTGACACCCGGGGCGAGCATCGCGCCCGAGGGCGCGATGCTCCGGTAACGTCAGTCGCGCTCGAACAGTGCGCGATGCAGTCCACCGCCGATCACGCCACCAATCAACGGGGCCAGCCAGAACAGCCACAGCTGGCTGATCGCCCAGCTGCCCTGGAACAGCGCCACGCCGGTGCTGCGAGCGGGGTTCACCGAGGTGTTGGTGACCGGGATGCTGATCAGGTGGATGAGGGTCAGGGCGAGGCCGATCGAGATCGGCGCAAAGCCCTTCGGCGCGCGGCCATGGATCGAACCGAGGATGATCATGACGAAGAACGCGGTCAGCACGATCTCGGCGATCAGCGCGGCCTGCATGGAATAGCCACCCGGCGAGTGTTCGCCGAAACCGTTCGAGGCGAACCCGGCCGCCGCATCGAATCCGGGCTTGCCGCTCGCGATGAGGTAAAGCACGCCGGCGGCGGCGATGCCTCCGAGTACCTGCGCGATCACGTACGGAAGGATGTCACGTGCCCCGAACCGGCCACCCGCGAACAGGCCGATCGTCACGGCCGGGTTGAAATGGCCGCCGGAGATGCCGCCCACCGCGTACGCCATGGTCAGCACGGTCAGGCCGAACGCGAGCGCGACGCCCGTGAAGCCGATGCCGAGCTCCGGGAATGCCGCGGCGAGCACGGCGCTGCCGCAACCGCCGAAGACGAGCCAGAACGTGCCGAAGAACTCGGCTGCGAGACGCTTGCCGATGGACATGGTGTTTCCTCCCCAAGGAATGGATGTCGCCCGTGCCGCTGGTGCCGGTGATCGCGCGGACAGGCGAACTCTAGTCCGAATGCCGTGCACTTACGGGCGGCGTGAAGAAAGTTCACCGGTACGACTCCGCTCAACGCGGGAAGTCGACGGCCGGCGACCGACGACCTCGTCGACTGGACCATGCGCCAGACCCGGCCGGACAAGCACGGTCGCATTGACGCAGCGACGCCGCGCATCCTCGCGACACCTGGCCTCAGCGAAACGGCGTGGTCGCATCAGGTGCTCGGCATCGAGCGTCGCCATGCGCGTGCCGTGGGCTCGGTGCAGAGCCTCCTCGACAAGGCTGCCGCCATGGGCCAGCGGTGGCTCAAGGGTGTTGTCCAAGCACGGCGCCTGCAACGCATCGGGGCCGAACGCTTCCCTGACCGCGTCGCCCATGCCGCCCGGCTGCTGACCCGCGCGGTGCTCATGACGATTCCTTGACTCGACGGACAGGTCCGGGCGGCTCGATGACCTGAGCTCGAGGGTCTACGCCGCGTTGAACCGCACGGCTGGAAGACCCCGGCCGAGATGATGGACCTGGAAATCGCTGCTCACGCTCAATGTGTTGCGCTTGATTCTTGAGACCGCCCTAAGGTGTCCCGATGATCGCCAAGAAATCGTCCGCACCCCCGATTGGTCAATACTGGGTGATCGCCAAAAAGCCAGCCAAGTAGTTTTGGGTCTATCAATCGGACTGCTTAACTGCCGCAATCTCAATCATAGTTCGTGAATACTCCCAGCAGAAACAAGGATAAGATCCCGATCTCTATGGCAATTAGAAGCCAATACGAGAAAGGCTGTTGAGCTCTGACAGCGGATATGACCTTCTCCTGCCATTGAATTCGACCCGTTCTCAAATGCTGATAAATCATCATCGCGACAGCGAAAGCGATGATGGCAGATACATACATCAGTGCCATGACCTCGCCCTCCATTTACGCAAAGAAGATACGTGCAAGCTATTTCGATTTAGGAGTTAATTCGTTATGGCTTAGGGTCCAAATTTTCATTTATCACTTCCGACGCCACAGCTCTGGCTCGGCACGAAGCCCGTCGCGCTCGTGCGCGAGGTCGCGTTGCCTGATTCGACGGACAGGTCCGGGCGCATCGGCTCGTTGGCCTGAGGTCAAGCGTTTGCGCCGTATTGAACCGCACGGCCGGCATGCCACTGCGTGCCGAAGAGCGAAAAGTGGGTGTCCCGGATGTCGCGGGCGACGACGTCGTGGCTCACCGTGACGCCGTACAGGTCCACCAGCGCGCTCTCGATGTCCCGCGTGCTCATCCCGCGCGCGTACAGCGCCAGGATCTTGTCCTCGAAGTCGCCCAGCCGGGTCTGCCGCTTCCTGACCAGCTGCGGCTCGAACGAGCCGGCGCGATCGCGTGGCGTCGTCACTTCGACCTCGCCGAACGTGCCCTTCACCCGCTTCTTTGTCGACCCGTTGCGCGCGTTCGTTCGCGCCCCTTCCAGCGGCTTCTCGTGCCGCTCGTAGCCCAGATGCGCGTCCAGCTCCACGCTCAGGCTGCGGTCGATCACCCGCTGCAGCATCTGCTGATACAGCGCCGCCACGTCTTGCGGCGTCTTGCAGCCGGCGACCAGCGCTTCCAGCGTCGCCTCGTTCACCTTGCCTGTCATCGCTACTCCTCGCGGCATGCGCCGACATCATCTATCAGGGAGCAGCTACACAGTTCAAATTACAGACTCCAGAGATTCACTGGGTCACTACATGTACCGGCAGAAAGTGGGTGTCCCAGTTACCGAGAATTATGGATCCATCTTTTCCCGCACATATAAAATCTCCAACGCACCTTTCGTTGGGCAAGCACCAATATCTATTGTAGAGCCATCAAGGTAATTGTCCCTAAATACTCCAGTAACAACGGCATTCATGCCATCACGCATTTTATTAGAAACTTTGAATCCTTGACTAACCAATACAGTAACACAAAATTCTGAGTAATCTCCAATCTCAAAATCATGGCCGCCATCTATCTTTGCCTTAAGCTCCATGACAAGATCTTTGCTTTGAAATATGACGTGGGATTCACGGCGAAGAGTTAAATACCCTTCTACTGAAATCCTCTGACCGTTGAATTTTTCAGGAGAGAGATTCACATCCACAGGAGTAATCGCGCGATCGGCGTGATTCCGCTCAACTGAAACGCATCCATTGGCAACAACGCAGAACAGCACGGGAATAGATTTGAAAAGGCTCATGACGTTCATTTTTTATGGAAGAGATCTTGCTGAGCATCAAGGTTCTTCTGCATCTGACCACTCTGTTTCTCACTGAGGGCGCCCTCTTTATAACTAAACTGCAGCTGCCCATTCGATATTTCATGCCATCCGACCTGATCCTTAAAAATCGTTGCCGTCGGAACAGGATTAGTTAATGATAATGACTGCGTATCGCCATAGCCGCCGTTTGCGCTTGGCGTATCAACCATTCCATCGGACTTTCCGTAGCCCTTCTCAACGTGGCCGTGAACGACGGCAGTGACGCTGCTGTCAGCCACAATACCTCGCGTCGGAATACCATCGCGGTTCTCAGCTCCACCTGCTGCTCTGTGCACTGCTTCATTTCCTTGAGCATCTTTCCGTACAACTCCTCCGGTTTCTGGGTGCTCCCTGGCCCTCATCATTGGTACCCCTGCCTCCACCGCAGCCCGAGTCGCAGGGCTAGCAACACTGGTGACGCCGGAGGACTTAGCAGGATCGAACGTATCCGCAGTCATTGTGCATTGACCGCCTGCGCAAGTTGTGGCGCGCCCATCTGGATCAATAAACCTGTACGGGTTGTTATTGGCATACCAATACCGATTGAAACTCCCCGCGTTCGCCGCGACCGGATCGACCGCCAGGAACCGCCCGGCGTAGGGGTCATAGTAGCGCTGCTGCATGTAGCTCAGCTGGGTCGAGGTGTCCGTGTAGTGGCCGGCGTAGCGCAGGCCACTGTAGAACGGACCGCCGACCGGTGCGCCCCACGGCTCCCAATGGGTATTGAGGAAGTAGGTGGTGGCCGGCGCGGGCGTCGTCTCGGCCACCGGGCTGCCGAGGATGTCCGTGTGGATGTAGACCGGGCCCGTGGGGTACCGACGTGCGATCGTGCGACCCCCGAGATGGAAGTAGTACTCCTGGGTCTTGCCGATCCGTGCCGGGTCTTCCTTCAGCAGGAAGGTTCCCGCCTGCGTGTAGAAGTGCACCGCCGTCGAACCGCCCTCCGTCACCCGCGTGCGCCGGCCGTGGCCGTCGTAGGTGAAGGTCATGGCCGTGGTGCCGCTCGTCGAGCGCACGCGGTTGCCCTCGTCCACCACGAAGCTCTGGCTCGGCACGAAGCCCGTCGCGCTCGTGCGCGAGGTCGCGTTGCCACGCGCGTCGTAGCCGTAGCCGATCACGTCCGTGCCGGGGCTCGCCGGGTCATAGAGGCGGGTGAGGCGTCCGGTCGTGGCGGAGTATTCGTGGCGCAGGTTGCGTCCGGGCGATCGCTGCGTGGTGCGCAGGTTGTCCAGCGGATCGTAGGTGTAGCTGAACGTTCCGCCGTCGTAGATGTAGGTCGTCGTCGACAACCGGTCGCGCGCGTCGTAGGTCATGCTGCGCGTACGCTTCTGGAAGGAGGCCGTGCGCGTGTCCGTGATCGCGGTGACGTTGCCGCTTCTGGAGTACCGGGCAACAAGCGCATGTTCCCGAGCAGGAGCGAATCGATTGAACCCTAGCCGGCGACCCCAGGCGGCTCAGCCTCGGCCTCGGGCCCTTGCCACCACACGTGTCCTTCGACAAACGCGGGAACGGCGCATTCGCGCCGTTCG
Source organism: Lysobacterales bacterium (assembly GCA_017302215.1). Classification (GTDB taxonomy): domain Bacteria; phylum Pseudomonadota; class Gammaproteobacteria; order Xanthomonadales; family Rhodanobacteraceae; genus Dokdonella. The sequence continues at coordinate 10,291 of JAFLDX010000036.1, read as the reverse complement.
ATGCTCTCGATTTCGCGACCGCGTCCTCCCTTGCTCCACTCCCGGAGCAGCTTCTCCACCGATCGGCGACTCTGCGCCGCGACGCCGAGATTGCGCTCGGGTTCCCAGACGGCCGACTCCTGCGTGCGTTCATGGCTATGCGGTGTGCCGAAACTGCAGCGCAGGCAGTAGTGGCGTACGTTCTTGGTCCAGTCCTCGCAGAAGCCGATGCCCGGAGCGGTGGTATCCAGCAGCACCTTCAGATCTTCGTTGCGTTCGCAGCGTACGAAGACGACATGGGTCTCGAAGTGGGATGGCTCGAGGCGTTGCAACTCGTTGAAGACGGTTGCCTTCCGATCCCCGTCCCAGCGCCACCCCGTTGGCGCGCCATCATGCAGGACGATGTCGCCGAAGCGATGGCCGCTCTCGGGGAGCGGCACGTTGAGCAGGCGCGCACGCACGGGATCGATGCGACGGCCCCAGACGGTTTCGCCACCATGCCAGGGGTTGAGACGAACCACCGCGATGCCATAGTTGTCATCGATCGGCCCTCGCCCTTCCGGCACGCTCACGCCACACGCCGTCCACAGGGCACGCACGCGATCCCAATCGCCCAACGCGGTTGCGGCGATCGCCGCATTCCAGTGCTCGCCTTCGCATTCGCCGCCGCACAGATCGATCGCGCGAAGGTTGTGCCTGAGCGAGGTGGGCCAGTCGAACAAGTACTTGTGTGCGAGGCCGCGCATGTAGTGGTAGAAGCGGCTGTCAGGCGACCGTGCCAGTAGCGACTCGAAGCAACGCGAGGCTTCGGAGAGTTCACCGCGCTCCATCGCTGCGTAGGCGCGTTCGTGCAGCTCGTGTTGGGCGTCCATGTCCCGGTCCTCGTGGCAATCCTGCTGTCCGTAGCGAGCAATGCCATCCACAGTGGCCGGCCTGACATCCGCGCTTGCGTTCCGATCCCTATGTAGGCGTCGGTGGTTCGCTTATTGACAAGCGAGCCCTGTCAATCGAAACCGTGGCGAAAGAGAATGTCGTCGAGGCGAACCGAGCGGATGTTGTCCTTCATGTCCATCTCGACGAAGCCGTACGGCGAGAACGCGCTGGCTTCGAGGCGCGCACCGTTGTACCACGGGTTGCGCACGATTCCGGCCAGCCGCACGCGCGCGCCGGCCGGCAGGTCGAGGCGATGACCGATCGAGGTCGGGGTGACCTTTGCGCTGCATGGCGCGACGCCGATCGTGCAGTCGACCGGACCGACCGAGGCCGCCGTCGGAAGCGCGAGCAGGACATCGACGTCCGGCGCATCGATGACGCCGTCGTTGATCGCCTCGAGCACGAACGACGTGGCGATCTCGCCATCGAGCGACTGCACGGTGGTCGACAGCGCGACACGCAATGCACCGCCGGCGAAAGGTTGCGGAGCCGGCCATCCGGCAACACCGAAGGTGTACGGTTGCGACGAATCGCCGAAGTAGCCCTGGACGACTGTGCCGCCGTCGCCAGCCGTGCCGAGCACCTCGATCGTGGAGGCGCCCTGGCCGAGGTGCGGGAACGGATAGTCGCCGAAGTAGACCGCCTGCGTGCCGCGCAGCGAACCGTCGCTGGTCGACGTCGCCGTGTAGAAGTAGCCCGGGCTGTCCACCGAACGCGCTTCGCGCTGCCACGAATAGAGGACGCCGTCGTGGTCGAGCACGGGAAGGACGATCCCGCTCGGCGACGTGACCGGCGGGGCATCGAAGCGATTCGCCCACTCGACTCCACCGGCGGCGCTCACCTTGAGCAGCAGCCCCCGAGCATCCCAAGCCGTTGGAGAGCCGCCCGGTCGTGGAATCCTGCGATATCCGCCCGCATAGATCGCGCCGTCACTCGCACGGTAGGTCGTTCCGATCGCGTAACTCAGATCGGGCGGGTTGCTGTACGTGGCGATCCACGAGGGCGTGCCGGAATTAAGGTCCAGGGCCGAGACGGCAAGTTCCTCGTAACCGACGGCGACGAACGCCGATGCACCATCGACGACGGAGTACCCCCAGGGATAGGGAAACGGCAGCTGGGCATTGCTCCACTGCACGACACCCGATGAACCCGAAATGCGCGTCGTTGCGTAGTCATCGCCGGACAGCGGAAAGGCGTCGACGAGAATGTCCGCCCCGACGACCCGAAATAGCGGTGCGTCGAGATAGGTTCCGGGCCAGCCTGCAAGTACAGCTACATTGATGCTGAGCGTTTCGTCGCCAGTCGCCGCCAAATAGCGACGGATCTGGCGCCTGCTTTGCGTGATCGGCAGTTGATCCAGTGCGATCGCTTCGTGGCTCGACACGAACACGTTGCCCGCAGGATCGACTCCGACGTACGGCGCCAGACCATCCGTATAGCCCCCGGTCCTCTCGACAACCGACCGTTCCCATTGGAATGCACCGGTGACCGTGTCGAAGACCGCGACGACCGTGTCGCTCGAATCCGGGATGTAGAGCTGCACGTTCGGCCGGTACAGAACGGCGACCCGGCCTTCGGCCGCTTCGTTCAGCGCGAGGTCGATGTGGATCGGCAGCCGGCCTGGCGCCTTCGGCAGGAAGACCGGACGAACGACATCCCAGAGCACAAGACCATTCTCATTGCGCAGGCGCTTCACGCGCAACTGCATGCCGTCGGGACCGTACTCCAGTGCCGCCGCGATCGTGGTGTCGGCGGGCGCGCGCGCCGCGCGGCCGACGGCCGGCGTTTCGAACTGCGGGATCGTAGCGCCGGTTCCCGCCCCATCGATATCGCGCGGCCAGAGCACGACATCGCAGCGCTCGGGGCGCGCGTTTGCGACGCAGGCGACGCCGGCCACGAGAATGCGGTCACCCTGCACCGCCACGGAAGTTGGATTGATCCATTCGGCTGCAGGAGCCGTCAGCGACTGCCGCCAGAAGGTCGACCCGTCCACGCGCGCAAGGCGTTCGACGAAGCCGCTCGCGTTCGAAGCATCGGCAGCACCCGCCATCACGATGCCCGCGGCATCGACCGCAACGTCTGCCACCGCTCCCGCCACCGGGTGCAGCCAACGCCGGGTGCCTGTCGCGCGGTCGAGTTTCTCGACGACCGACGCACCGAACACGATCGGATCGCCGTCCACGTCCGAGACGATGCCCGGGGTCTCGCCGTACGCGCCCTCCACCAGCCATCGCTGTTGCCCGGTAGCTGCCGAGAAGCTCGCGATCCGCGAGGAGTCGGTGCCCGACCAAGCGACCTGGACGCCATCTGCGTCGATGGCCAAGGATGCAGCCCTCGCGTTCGTCCAGCCAAAACCGTCCAGATGAACGGACCATTCGATGCCAAGCGGCACCGCACGAAGCTTCGAAAGCCGTCGAGAGGTGCCGCACCCTGAAAGCCAATAGACCTCATTGCCTTGCGTGGCGACATCATCTTCGTCACAGGAGCCGAAGAATTCCGGACGCAGTGATTCGAGCGTAGTGCCGGTGCTGCGATCGACCCTGGAAATCCTGCCGGTCAAAGGAGAGACCAACAGGATTTCTCCGTTGATCTCGGCAACTGCCGGTATCCGGCCGCCCTCGGTGTCCTGGCTCCAAACCAGCGATCCATCGGCACTGCGGAGCGTTGCCTCGATGTGCGCCGTTATCGTCGAACCGTCGGAAAGGACCGTAAGGTTCTGCGAGAAGCCGAAAAAATTCGAACGCTCCAACGTTGTCCAAATGGGATTACCCATCGCGTCCAGCTTCGCCGCGAATGGGGGCAGAATCCATTGACCGACGTTGTGGAGGTAGATGGCACCTGAACTCGGGTCGCGCTGCAGCCGCGGCTTCGAGTCGGGGCTGACCGGCACCTTGCCGGTCGTGCCGAAGGTGACCTGCCATTCGGGCGTCGGCGCCGCTTGGGAGACGACCGCGGTCGCCAGCACGCATGCCAGCGGCCAATGGATGAGGATGCTTTTCCGCATGGAAGGATCGTCCTTGATGACCGGATCAGTCGCGAGCCTACGCCGCTTCATGGCCGAGCGCACGCGCGCAAACTTCCGATCCTGGCCGGTGCAGCCCCGGGCACGACGCGAATGGCCGCCGTACCGCGCGGTCACGGCGAACGGCCTGCGACCATGCTTGAAAGCCTGCCCGGATTCCCGCTGACCGCCACGCGACATCCCGGCGCGATCACGCGGCATCCCGGGGCGATCCTGCGTCGTGGCCAGCAGAGACCCGGGGACGCGGCCATCCGTCGGCAATGCGCGCGTGCAGGCCTCTCCACCGTCGTACCGGCCCATGCTCAGACGCGCAGCCGAACCGATTCAATCAAACCCGTCGGTGAACAGCGATGCATCGAGCGCGATGACCCGGACGTTGTCCTTCATGTCCATCTCGACGAAGCCAAACGGCGCGAATGCACTGGCTTCGAGTCTCGGTCGGTAATCGGCCCCGGTGACCGAGCGCAGGTTCCCGGAAATGCGAACACGCTGGCCGACACCGATGGACCTGCGAATGCCAAGCGATCTTGCCGTCACGAATGGCTCACATGCTGACCCATCGACCATGCAAGACACGCTTTCGACGATGGATGGCGGGAACTCGACCAGGACCGCGGTATCGATAGCGGCAATCGCGCCGTCATTGATCGCATCAAAGACGAACCGCGTTCGATCCTCGCCGGCGTCGCCAACGACGGCGGCGGACAGGGACGTGCGCAATGACCCGCCGGCGAATAGGCCGGGGGCGGGCAGCTTCATCAGCGTGAATCGGCTCGGCTCACCCGCAACCATGCGGACGGTCGACGCGGTAAGGCCGTGATCAGCCGTCGAACCGACGATCGTCGGGAAATCGGTGAACGTCTCGACGCCGGCCTCGACATCGAGCGCCATCGAGAACAACTGGATTCCACGCAAGCCGGCATCGGCCATCGAAAGGCCGGTGATGAAACGCCCTGCACTCACGGAAGAGCGGGGCTGCGGCTGCCACGCATAGACGATGTCGTCGCGATCGAACACGGGCTGGAGGTAGTCGTTGTTGGACCACGCCGGGTTCTCGTCGAAGCGGCTCGCCCACGTGAGCGCGCCACTGCCTGCATCGACGCGCATCACCATGCCGTGCCGGTCCGTCGCGCTCGCGGAGCCGGGCCGAGGAACGGCACGCCAGCCACCGGCATAGATCGCGCCATCGGAGCCCGCATGCAGCGCATGCAAGCTGTAGCTTCGATCGGCCGGATCGGAGTAGGACATCGCCCACGCCAGACTCCCGCCGGACAACCCGTGCGCTTGAATCGATGCCGTACTGCCTGAAGTTGCAGCGTACGACCTGTTCGCGTCGTGCAATCGCGTCAAGGCGAGACTTCCTGTCGGGTCGCTCCACATGACGCTGCCGTCGGCACCGCTGATTCGGGTCAGTGCGTACGTCGGGTTCGAGCCGGGAGGCTCGCCCGTCAGCACGTCGTCGCCGACGACGTCGGCGAATGGGACAGCGTAGTAATTGACTTGGCCGCCCAAGGGGCCCGGGAAGTCGATGGCGAACAGCACGTCGCCGCTGGCAGCAGCGTACTTGCGCAGTTGGCGTCGGTTCGGAACGTACGGCGTCGGAAAGCTCTCGCGCCGCGCCTCGTGCAGCGTGACGAGGACATTCTCGGCGCTGTCGAGCCCGAGCGCATACGCGGCAACATCGGTATAGCCGGCATCGCGATCGACGAGCGATCGCTGCCATCGATGCTGACCCGTCCTGCCGTCGAAGGTCGCCACGACAGCATCGGACCTCGGTGGAATGTCACCGGCGGAGCCGAAGTAGAGGACGGCTACAGCGCCATCTCGGCGCTTCGACACGGCCACCCGGATCGTGCCCGCGAAGTGCCCGGGCATTCCAGGGAGGGGCGCGGGGCGCACGCTTTCCCAGATGATCCCGCCATCGGCGTTGTTCACGCGACGCACGCGCAACTGCCGACCTTCGGACCCCCATTCGAGGGCCGCCGCCACGGTGGTGCCGCCGCCTGCCGGAACGGCATGGCCGGTCGAGGAAGGCAGCGCGAACATCGGCATCCGCGCCGGTGCAACGGTACCGTCGAGCGCCAACGGCCACATCACCAACCGGCACTGGAACGGCTGCGCGCCCTCCGCACACGTCGTGCCGGTGGCGAGGATGCCGGCATCGCCGACGGCTACACCGGTTACGCGTGCACCGCCGCTTTCCGACGGCGGCAACGATGCGTGCCAGACTTCGACGCCATCGCTGCGGCGCAGGCGCGAGACATGACCGGGATTCGCGGAGATCCCCGCCTCGTCGCCATCGGTGCGCGCAATCACGATCGCATCGGACGATGTGGCGACATCGACGACGAGGCCGGCGTCGACGACATGACGCCAGCGTAACGCGCCGGTGCTGCGGTCGAACTTGTCGACGACTCGCGTGCCGCGCACGAGCAGGTGCCCATCGGCATCGAGGAGCAGCCAGGGCCGATTCGGCAACGCGACCGACTCGGCCATCGCAGCCGGTACCGACCACGCGAGCGACCCGTCGGACAGCCGCTTTTCGACACGGCGCTCACCGGCGACCCATCGACCGACGTAGGCGCCGTCGGCGTCGGCGACCATTGCGAATGTCTCGGCTCCGAACCCCGGCAGGACCCACTCGATGCGCAATGGATTGGCGCGGACCTTGACCAGCGCATCGCATCCCGGATCTCCCGAAGCCGAAAAATACACGGCACCAGCGTGACCTGCGCCATCAATCCAACGACAACCTGCGCCCAGCGTACCCAGGCCGCTCCATTCAAGGATGCGCCCGGTGTCGCGGTCCACTCGCGTGACGGGCGCCTTGGCCGTGACATCGATGACGAGGAGATCGGCGCCTGCCTCGAAAACGAGAGGCGAATCGAGGGACGATGGCCACGGAATCGACCACAGGCGCGTGCCGTCGGCACCAAGACGTTGCAGTTCCTGCGTAACTACAACGACCGAGCCGTCCACGAGTGGCGTCACGCGCCTCGTCGACGGGCTGGAGTCCCGCGCCGTCGAGTTGGCCCATGCAACGGCACCCGACGCATCCACGCGCACCGCCATCGACACAATTCCGGGCAGACCGAAGTTGTGCAGGTAGAACGCCCCGGTGACGGGATCGCGGACGAGCGCGGGTTCCTCGTTGTAGCTGAGCGGCGGACGGCCGACCGCGCCGAAGGACGTCTGCCATTCGGGAATCGGAGACGCATGGGCAGAGCACGCCATGACGCCGGCAAGCCAGCCAAGGAACCAGGCGATTCTCACGGGACCGATCTTGTCCATGGGCTCGCTGGATACGCCTCCGCCCTGTCCGGGTACCCGAGCCCTGCGTGGGAATCTCACAACCCACCCGCCGCACGCGCCACGGCACGGAACAGCGCGCGGCCCTTGTTCATCGTTTCTTCCCACTCCTTCGCGGGATCGGAGTCGAACACGATGCCGGCGCCGGCCTGCACGTGCAGGCGGCCGTCCTGGATGACGGCGGTGCGGATCGCGATGGCGGTGTCGGCGTCGCCGTTCCAGCCGATGTAGCCGATTGCGCCGGCGTAGATGTTGCGCTTGACCGGTTCGAGTTCGCGGATCACTTCGAGGGCGCGGATCTTCGGTGCGCCGCTGACCGTGCCGGCCGGGAAGGCCGCGCGCAGCACGTCGGTGTAGGCGAGTCCCGGTGCGAGTTCGCCCTCGACCTGGCTGACGATGTGCATGACGTGCGAATAGCGCTCGACCACGAAGCTTTCGCCAAGGCGCACGCTGCCGGTCGCACTGACGCGGCCGACGTCGTTGCGGCCGAGGTCGATCAGCATGAGGTGCTCGGCGCGCTCCTTCGGGTCGGCGAGCAGTTCGGCTTCGAGCGCGGCGTCCTCCTCGGGCGTGGCGCCGCGCGGACGCGTGCCGGCGATCGGGCGCAGCACGACGCGACCGTGTTGCTGGCGCACGAGGATCTCGGGCGACGAACCGACGATCTGGGTTGCGCCGAGGTCGATGAAATACATGTACGGCGACGGATTCAGCGAGCGCAGTGCGCGGTAGACATCGACCGGGCGCGCGCGGAACGGCACGCTGAGGCGCTGCGACAGCACGACCTGGAAGATGTCGCCGGCACGGATGTAGTCCTGCGCGCGACGCACGGCCTCCTCGAAGCCGGCGCGCGTGAAGCCGGAGACGAAATCGGCCTCGTCGAGCGGTTTCGGGTCGAGCGTCTCGGGATAGCTCGAGCCGGCGTGGCGCAGGCGGAACGCAAGCTCGTCGAGGCGCCGGCAGGCGCGCGCGTACGCCTGCGGCTGCGCCGGGTCGGCATGCACGATCAGGTACAGGCGGCCCTTGAGGTTGTCGAACACGGCGACTTCCTCGCTCAGCATGAGAACGGCATCGGGCGTGCCGAGCGGATCGGGCTTGTCGTTCGCGGCGAAGCGCGGTTCGATCCAGCCGATCGTCTCGAAGCCGAAGTAGCCGACCAACCCACCGGTAAATGCGGGCAGGCCGGGCATCGCCGGCACCCGGTAGTGCGCACGCAGCGCCTCGATCCCGGCGAGCGGATCGGCCAGATCGCGCTCCTCGACGCACTCGCCGAATTCCTCGATGCGCAGGCGATTGCCGCGCAGGACATGCACGCGCCGGCACGGCAGGCCGATGATCGAGTGGCGGCCCCAGCTCTCGCCGCCCTCGACCGACTCGAACAGGTAGGCATACGGGCCGTCGGCCAGCTTGAGGTACACCGACAGCGGGGTATCGAGGTCGGACAGCACCTCGCGCGCGACCGGGATGCGGTTGTAGCCCTGCGCGGCGTAGGCGTCGAATTCCTGCGGGGTGATCATCGTGCGCGGCCGGGTCGGCGATCGGGGTTCGCGAAGATAGCAGGGCGCGGCGGATCACGGAGCAACCGCAGCGGAGCAAGCTCCGCACCAAGGAGCCGAAGCAGCCGAAGCAGCGGAGCAAGCTCCGCTCTACGGGGTGGCGCGCCTTCGCGGAGCCGACCGGGCCCGGATGATTGCTTTCGTGGAGCCGAGCCTGCTCGGCCGAGGCATGGTGACGGCGTCGAAGGCAGAAGCAGCGGAGCACGCGTCGCTCCAAGCAGCCGAAGCAGCGGAGCAAGCTCCGCTCTACGGGGTGGCGCGCCTTCGCGGAGCCGACCGGGCCCGGATGATTGCTTTCGTGGAGCCGAGCTTGCTCGGCTGAGGCATGGTGACGGCGTCGAAAGCAGAAGCAGCGGGAAACGCTTCGCTCCAAGCAGCCGAAGCAGCGGAGCGAGCTCCGCTCTACGCGATCACGAACCGCCGGCGAGTTCGGCGAAATCGATGCGCTTGAGCAGGCGCGGCTCGCCGAGGTGGTCGCCCTGGGCGAAGTCGACGCCCGCGTCGGCGAGCGCTTCGAGCGTCGATGCCGACTCGACGCCGCCGGCGATGACGCGCATGTCGAGCGACTGCGCGAGCGTGGCGATCGAGGCCGCGCGCTTGCGCTCGCGTGGCTCGTCGGCGAGGCGCTGCACGAGCGCGCGGTCGAGGCGCACGAAATCGCCGGGCAGGCGCTGCGAGCTCAGGAACGGCAGCGAGCCCTGCCCGCTGCCCGAGCCGCGCAGGACGAAACGGCAGCCGATCGCCTGCAGGCGCGCGATGAAGCGGCGCGCCGCCGGCAGGTTGGCGAGTTCGCCGCTGTCGATGATCTCGAGGACGAGCTGGCTGGCCGGCACGCCGGTGGTGACGATGGCCTTCTCGATCGCCTCGAGCGAATCGGGATCGGCGACGGTGGCCGGCGCGAGGCGCGCGACCAGGCCGACCGGCGTCGCGCGACCGCGTTCGCTCGACAGGTGCGCGAGCAGGCCGTTGACGACCCACAGATCGATGCGCTGGATCATGCCGACGCGTTCGGCGAGCGGCACGAACGCGCGCGGCAGGATCAGTTGCCCGTCCTTGCCCACCATGCGCATGCGCACCGCGAACAGGCGCGGTTCGACCGAGGTATCCGGCTTCCAGCCCGAACCGCGCCGCGGGCGGGTGGCCAGGGCCACGATCGGCTGGGCGAGGATGACGAAGCGCGCCTGTTCGAGGGCGACGCGCAGGCGATCGGCCGAGGGTGACGCGATCGGCGCGCTGGACGGCGTCGTGGCGGCCACGTCCGAGTAGTCGCGCCTGACCGCCGCGCGTGCGCGCTCGAGCGCATCGTCGGCGCCGATCGAGCGCGGCGTCAGCAATTCCGCGCCGACGCTCGCGCGCACGGCATGCTGGGCGTCACCGACCTGGTAGGTGCGGCCGTCGAGCAGGTGCAGGAAGTTGCGCGCGAGCACGGCGATGTTGTCGACCTGCACGCCACTCAGCAGGAGCAGGAAGTTGTCGCCGTCGCCGCGCGCGAGCA
>JAFLDX010000035.1 GCA_017302215.1 Lysobacterales bacterium | reverse complement strand
CACGGCTGGGAAGGCAGCGTCACTTCGAGCTACCTGCTGCACACCGGCGCGCGCCTGCTCGCGGAAGGTTTCGACGTGTTCCGGCTCAACTTCCGCGACCATGGCGAAACCCACCACCTCAATGCCGGCCTGTTCCACTCCTGCCTGATCGACGAGGTGGTCGGCGCAGTCGGCGCGGTCGCGCGCCTGTTCCCGGCCTTGCCGCTCGCCGTCGCCGGCTTTTCGCTCGGCGGCAACTTCGCCCTGCGCGTGGCCCTGCGCGCGCCGGCGGCCGGCATCGACCTCAAGTACGCGCTCGCCGTCTGCCCGGCACTGAACCCGCGCGGCGTGCTGCACGCGATCGAGTCCGCACCGTGGTTCTACCAGACCTATTTCCTGCGCAAGTGGCGCCGCTCGCTGCTGCTGAAGCAGCGTGCCTTTCCGGACGTGCCGCTGTTCGGTGCGGACGACCTGCGCGGCAACCTGCGCGAGATGACGCGCGTGCTCGTCGAGCGCCACACCGACTTCGGTACGCTCGACGCCTACCTAGACGGCTACTGCATCGCCGGTGACCGCCTTGCCGCGCTCGCCGTGCCGGCCAGCCTGCTGACCGCCGCCGACGACCCGATCATCCCGGTCGCCGACTTCCGCGCACTGACGCTGCCATCCAGTGCCGAACTCGACATTGCCCCCGGCGGCGGCCACTGCGGCTTCATCCGCGACCTCTCGCTGCGCAGCTGGACCGAGGACTACATCGCCGAGAGGATGCGGAAGCATCTGGGCTAGACCGCACCGCAGAGCGACTGCACTGCGCAGTCAAGGAGAACCAGGCCCCAATTTGACGTTGATGAACGCACCGCCTTTTCCGTCGGGCGTGAATTCGACGTCAAAGGATGCTTGGGTGCCGCAACCCATGACCAGCCATCGCTCGCCGAGTGGTTTGTCCGGGAAGACACTCACGCTGCTGTTCTTCATGAATGGCGGCAGGGAAGGAATGTCCGCCTTCACTTCGCTGATCTTGCTGCATCCGGACTTCGCCAGGAAAAAAGGCTGAAGCATCGCGATGGTGTCTTCGCGGAGCTTCGGCGATGTTTGCGAAATCCCGGAGAAGCGTGTCGTCGCGCATGCGGAGAGCGCGAAAAGCGTCAGTACGGCGATTGCCCTGCGAAGCGCCATGCGTAAGCTCCCTGGCTGCAAGCAGCCTCCGAGTCAGAGTGACGACTCGGATCGTTCAACAACACCGAGTACCCGTCAAGCGGGAATCCCGCCCCCGCTCACGGCGTTGCAATCAAGGGGCGCGGCATGAGTGAGCAGGACACCGCGAACTCGATGGGGCGACATGTGTTCGCCGTCGGCCGGCGGGGTGGGCGTGCCGACGATACCGGCCGATCAGGCGCAGGATCGAGCTTCATGGCCATGCCGTGACGACACGGGCGTCGGGTCCTTCGTCAGCCATGCGTTCGAGCCCGGTTCTCAACGAGCGAAGAACGAGTACGTGGAATCCCCGCGACTCATGCGGCGCTCGCACTGGGCCACTTGATCCTGATCCGCCGGTTGTGGGTCAGGCAGTCGCGCAGGTACAGGTTGATCAGGCTTTGGTAGGGCACGCCCGCTTCCTCGGCCATGCTCTTGAAATGCTCGACCACATCTTCCGAGAGACGCAGGGTGACGGGCTTCTTGAGCTTGGACGCGTAGGGATTACTGCGCGCCTTCATCTTCGAGAAATCGTATTCGGCTTTCATCTCAGGTCCCTCGATAGAACGTGACTTCGCCACGCGTGGCCTTGCGCGCGGAGATGATGCGGATGACTCCGCCTGACGCGCGCTCGCAATGACACACCACCAGAATCCTCGTCCGCGAGCTCATCCCGAGCATGACGAACCGTTCCTCATCGCGCGAGTGTTCCTCGTCGAAAAACTGCACGGCGAAGTCATCGAAGAAGACCGTACGTGCCTCCTCGAAGGAGACGCCGTGTTTCCTGAGATTGGCAGCGGCTTTGGCCGGATTCCACTCGAATCTCATACATACATTGTATGGACGCTAGGGTCGGCGTCAAGGATGCGAAAAGACCGGGCGCTCGCGTCGTCTGCGCACGCCACCGCGCGGATGCCCGGGCTCAATCCGCCGGCACCGTTCGCTCGCGCGCCCATGCGCGCAGCGCCTCGACCCGGTCGGCCATGATGACCGACAGCGGCCGCGTCGCATGTGCTTCGTCGATGAGGTGGGCCGTGTCGAGCGCACGACGCGACGCCGCGGCGGCGTAGAGGCCGGCGACGACGAGCTGTTCGATCTCGGCGCCGGAAAAGCCTTCGCTGGCTGCGGCGATCGCGGCGAGGTCGAACGGAGCCGGATCGAGCTCGCGCTTGGCGAGGTGGATGCGCGCGAGTTCCGCGCGCGTCGCCTCGTCGGGCAGGTCGACGAAGAAGATCTCGTCGAAGCGACCCTTGCGCAGCAGTTCGGGCGGCAGCGCCTGCACGTCGTTGGCCGTCGCGACGAGGAACACCGGCGCCTTGCGCTCGGCCATCCAGGTCAGCAGGAAACCGAGCACGCGGCGCGAGACGCCATCGTCGTTGCCGGCCGTGGCGAGCGCCTTTTCGATCTCGTCGAGCCACAGCACGCACGGCGCGAGCAGTTCGGCGCTCTTCAGCGCGCCGCGCAGGTTGCGCTCGGTCTCGCCGTGGTACTTGTTGTAGAGCGCGCCGATGTCGAGGCGCAGCAACGGCACGCCGAAGCCGCCGGCGACCGCCTTCGCGGCGAGGCTCTTGCCGCAACCCTGTACGCCGAGCAGGAGGATGCCCTTCGGCGGATCGAGCTTGACCGGCATCCTGCGCCCGAGGAAGGCCGGCTCGCGCTGGGCGATCCAGCGCTTGAGGCGGGCGAGGCCGGCGACGTCGGTGAAGCGTGCGGTCTCGTACTCGAAGTGCAGCAGGTTCTCGCGGTCGAGCAGGGCGAACTTGGCCTTGGCCAGCTCGGGCAGGTCGCCCGGCCCAAGCGCACCGTCGGCGTAGATCAGCTTGCGCACGATGCGGCGCGCGTCGGCGACGGTCAGGCCGCGCAGGTTGCGCACCACGGCACGTGCGGAATCCGCGTCGACCTCGACGCGCTTGCCGTGCTCGCGCGAATAGTTGAAGGCCTCTTCGCGCACGATCTTCGCCAGCGCCTCGGCGTCGGGCAGGGCCAGCTCGAAGCGCGTCGCCATCGGCGCGAGGTCGTCGGGCAGTTCGATGCGTGCGCCGACCAGCACGAGCGTGTGCTCGGCCGAGTCCTGGCGCAGCACGATCTCGCGCAGCAGGCGCAGCGTCATCGTGTAGCGCAGGTAGGGCTGGAAATCGAGCAGCAGGAACACGGCCGGCTCGCGGCGCTGCTTGATCGCGGTCAGGGTCAGCGTCGCGTCGGGCAGGCCCTCGGCCTCGTCGTCATCGAGATCGAGCCGGCGCAGGCCGTCGGTGATGCTCCACTGGTAGAGCGGGCGCAGGCTCTGCGCGATCGCGTGGCGGAAGCTTTCGATGACGCGGCCTTCCTCGGCCGTCTCGACCACCAGCAGCGGCGTGCGCGCGCGCAGCAGGGTGGCGAGGTCCTGGTTGGCTCCCATGCGCGGCGCATCCGGTGGCTGCGGACCGTCCGGCCCGGCGGGCGCCGAGCCTAGCATGGGCCGCCAGGGCGGCCCGGCGCGCCGCGGTGCGGCATAATGCGCGGTCTCCCGCGCGGCCAAGCCCGCGCCCCACCATCGAAGACCATGCTCAGAGAATCGATCGAACTGCACCGGCAGGGCCGGCTTGCCGAGGCCGAACAGGGCTACCGCGCCGTGCTCGCGGAAAACCCGAACGACTCCGAAGCACTGCGCCTGCTCGGCGTCGTGCGCCGCGACCGCGGCGATTTCGGCGAGAGCGCGCGCCTGTTCGCGCGCGCCCACGAGCTCGCGCCGGAGCAGCCGCGCCTGCTGCTCATGCTCGGTGCCGTGCGCTACCAGGCCGGCGAGATCGCCGGCGCCAAGGACGCCTATGAGCGTGCGCTCGGTCTCGATCCGAACATCGGCGGGGCACACACCACGCTCGGCCACATCGCCATGCTCGAAAGCAACCCGACGCTCGCCGAACAGTACTTCCGCACGGCGCTGCGCGTCGACGAGAACGATGCACAGGCGATCTCGGGCCTCGGCATGCTCGCCCTCGATCGAGAGGACACCGACACCGCGATGAAGTACCTGACGCGCGCCGGCGATCTCGCCCCGAACGATCCGACCATCACCTTCGCGCTCGGCCGCGGTTTCTCCAAGCGCGGCATGCTCGCCTTCGCCGAACAGTCCTTCCAGCGCGCGCTGCAGTTGCGTCCGGGCATGCCGCACGCGAGCAATGCGCTCGGCCAGCTGCTGTTGCGTGCCGGTCGCGCGTCCGAGGCCGAGCCGCACATGCGCGCACTGGCCGGTATGCGCAACTTCGAGCTCGCCGGCGAGCTCGGGCTGGGCGACGTGCAGCGCGCGCTCGGCCGGTTCGAGGAAGCAGCTGCGCAGTATCGGCGCGCGCTCGAGCGCCAACCGGACCACGAGGCCGGCTTCGAGGCCCTGCTCTGGTGCTTGCGCCAGCTCGGTCGCATGAAGGAGGTCATCGACCTGCTCGACGCGCGCGTCGAGCGCTTCCCGCAGCAGGCGCGCTGGCGCGCCGAGCGCGCCATGCTGAATGCCGAGATCGGCCGCAATGCCGAGGCGGCTGCGGACTGGCAGCACCTGCACGCGGACGATCCGGCCAGTGGCCAGGCGGCGCTCGAACTGGCCAAGCAGCGCGAACGTCTCGGCGAATTCGACGAGGCGTCCGGTCTCGCCGAGAGCCTTGCCCTGCGCTACCCGGACGATCCGGATGTCGCCCTGATCCGCGCGCGTGCGCGCCTGCGCTCCGGCAACGCGGATGCCGCCGCGAGCCTGCTCGGCGCGCTGTCGGGCCGTTCGACCCGAGACGATGTCGCGCGCACCGCACTGAACCTGCTCGGCCGCCTGCACGACCGCGCCGGCCACTACGCCGAAGCCGTCCAGCATTTCCGCTCGTCGCAACAGGGCCTGCCGGGCCTCCTGCCGCGCCTCGAGTCGCTGCCCGACGCGGCAGACTATGCGCGCGTCGTGGCCGAAACGGCGGGCGAGGCGTGGCCGCATGCGCCGATCCTGCTGATTGGCGTGCCGGGCAGCGGCGTGGAGCGGGTTGCCGCACTGCTCGGCGACCAGCCCGCGCTCGCTGCTGCGCTCGACCGTGCGCAGGGCGTGCGCAACGACGGCTTCGACACGCGCGCCTTCGATCACACGCGCAGCGAGCCGACCGCGGAAGGCGTCGCCGTGCTGCGCGAGGAATACCTCGAGCCGTTGCGCCGCATCGACGTCGATACGAGCAAGCCGCTGGTCGACTGGATTCCGCGCTGGGATGCGCGCCACCTCGTCTTCGCGCGCCGCATCCTTCCCGGTACGCGCATCGTGATCGTCGACGGCGACGTGCGCGATGCCTTCCTCAACTGGCTTGCCTTCGGCTGGCTGCCGTATGCCGGCCTCAACGATTTCGACAAGGCGATCGACTGGCTGCCGCGAGCCGTCGCGCACGTCCGTTACGTCGTCGCGCACGGCGGCCTGCCGCACCTCGTCGTCGACGCCGATGCCGTCCTGGCCGATCCCGACGGTGCGCCGGCGCGCGAACTGGCCGCGTTCGTCGGTCTCGAACGGCTCGTTCCCGGCGTGTTCGTCCGACGCACCGAAACCGGCCTCGGCGGCTTGCCGACGCGGTTCCCGAAGGGCCACTGGCAGGCGTATGCGGATACGCTGGCCACACCCTTCGAGCGACTGCTGAAAGATCCCTACGCCACCGCCTGAGCCAGTCGTTCCGGAGTCGCGCCATGCACATCCGCAGCAAGAGCTTCCACGACATGCAGCCGATCCCGTCCGAGTTCGCGTTCGGCAAGCCCGGCCCGGACGGCGAACCGTGCGTGTTGTCGGACAACCGCAATCCGCACCTCGCCTGGGGCGACGTGCCGGACGGTACGCGCTCGTTCGTGCTGACCTGCATCGACGTCGACGTGCCGAGCGTCGGTGACGACGTCAACCGCGAAGGCCGCAAGGTTCGCGCCGACCTGCCGCGCGTCGAGTTCGTGCACTGGCTGATGATCGACATCCCGGCCGAGTTCCGCGAGTTCGGCGCGGGAAGCTGCGCCGACGGCGTGGTGGCACGCGGCAAACGCGAGCCGCCCGGCCCGCCCGGCGCGCGCCAGGGACGCAACGACTACACCGGCTGGTTCGCCGCCGATGCCGACATGGCCGGCGACTACTTCGGCTACGACGGGCCTTGCCCGCCGTGGAACGACGAACGCCTGCATCACTACCACTTCCGCGTGCACGCTCTCGACGTGCCGACGCTGGCCGTCGCCGAGCCGTTCACGCTGGCCGACGTGCGTCGCGCGACGCAGGGCCATGTGCTCGGCGAAGCCGTCGTCGTCGGCACCTACTCGCTCAACGCGGCACTGCGTCGCTGAGACGCCGGTGAGCGTCGCGCCGGAACCCGCGACCGCCACGCTGCTGGCCGCGGCGCGCGAGGCGCTGCGCGACAACCGGCTGGCCGAAGCCGAACGCCTGTACGAGGCCGTGCTCGCGGCCGAGCCCGACACGGCCGAGGCCCTGCATCATCTCGGCATGCGCGCGTTCGCGGCCGGCCGCCTCGACGAGGCCGAACGGCGGCTCGCGCACGCGCGCCGGTACGCCGCCGGCGAGGCATCGCTCGTCGCCAACCACGGCATCGTGCTGCGCGCGATCGGACGGCTCGACGAGGCACGGGTCGCACTGCGCGACGCGATCCGGATCGAACCGACCCACTTCCTCGCCCGCCTGCAACTCGGCTTCGTCCTCGAAGACCTGGGCCGTGCGCGCGAGGCCACGGCGGCGTTCTTCGGTGCGCTGACGACCGCGCAACGCCAGGGCCGCTGGCTCAATGCGCAGACCACGGCGCCTCCGATGCGCCCGCTCGTCGAGCACGCGATCCGCGCGATCGACCACGGCCGCGCACGCCTGTTCGCCGAGCTGCTTGCGCCGCTGCGCGCGAAGCACGGCATGGACGCGATCCGCCGCGTCGAGAAATGCCTGTCGATCTACCTCGGCGCCTTGCCGGCCGCGTATCCCGATCCGCGCCAGAAGCCGCTGTTCCTGTACCTGCCCGACCTGCCCACGGTCACCTTCTTCGATCGCGCATTGTTCCCGTGGTACGCCGTCCTCGAGGAGCGCGCGCCGGCGATCCGCGGCGAACTCGAAGCCGTGATGGGCGACGCGGCCGTGTTCGAACCGTTCCTCAAGTTCAAGCCGGGCCAGCCGACCGAGGAGCATCTCAGCGGCACGCGCGGCGAGCCGCACTGGGACGCGTACTTCTTCTATCGCCACGGCCAGCGCTACGACGAACACTGTGCGCGTTGCCCGGTCACGGCGGCCGCGCTCGACGCGGTCCCGCTCGTGCGCCTGCGCGGACACGCGCCCGAGTGCCTGTACTCGAAGCTGACCCCGGGCTCGCACATCCGCCCGCACCATGGCGTGACCAACACGCGCGTCGTCACCCACCTGCCGCTCGTCGTGCCCGGCGATGGCGCGCTGCGCGTCGGTGGCGAGGACCACGCATGGCAGTTCGGGCGCTGCATCACCTTCGACGACACCTTCCTGCACGAGGCGTGGAACCACAGCGCACACACGCGCGTCGTCGTCCTGCTCGACACCTGGAACCCGTACATGAGCGCCGCCGAGATCGACGCCTTCACGACCCTCGTGCTCGCGATCCGCGACTTCGCCGAGGAGGCGACCCTGGCCGATCCGATGGTCGACCACGCGCACGGGTGATCGGACGATCCCGGACTCCCGCAGGAGCGCACCCCCGGATCGGGTCCGTGGCAGGCTCTGCGCGCGACGCAGACGCCGCGAAAGACGCAGACGCCGCGAAAAGAGATCGCGCACAGGGTGCGCTCCCACCATGGCGCGTGGCCCAGACCTCGCACGCGCTCCATATCCGTGTAGGAGCGCACCTTGTGCGCGATGGGGACATCGCGAAAAGAGATCGCGCACAGGGTGCGCTCCTACCATTGCGCGTGGCCCAGACCTCGCACGCACTCCTTATCCCTGCAGGAGCGCACCTTGTGCGCGATGGGACATCGCGAAAAGAGATCGCGCACAGGGTGCGCTCCTACCATGGCGCGTGGCCCAGACCTCGCACGCGCTCCTTATCCCTGCAGGAGCGCACCTTGTGCGCGATGGGAACATCGCGAAAAGAGATCGCGCACAGGGTGCGCTCCCACCATGGCGCGTGGCCCAGACCTCGCACGCGCTCCTTATCCCTGCAGGAGCGCACCTTGTGCGCGATGGAGCCTCCGCGAGGCGGCCGTCACGCCCCCGCCGGCATCGCCAGCAGCAGGATCACGCCGAACACGATGCGGTAGATCGCGAACGGCGTGTAGTCGTGGCGCTTGATGTAGCCGAGCAGCCAGCGCACGGCGACGAAGCCGGTGACGGTCGCGGCGGTGAACCCGACGGCGAGCGCGGTCCAGTCTTCGCCATGCGGGGCGGCGGCGAGTTGCTTGAGGATCGAATAGCCGCTCGCGGCGAACATGGTGGGGATGCCGACCAGGAACGCGAACTCGGTTGCGGCCGGACGGTCGTTGGCGCCGGCGAGCAGGGCGGTGAAGATCGTCGCGGCCGAGCGCGAGGTACCTGGAAAGATCGCCGCGACGATCTGGGCGAGGCCGACCAGGATCGCGACCTTCCACGTGATCGCGCGGCCGGGTGGCCGCGACTTCGCGAGGCGCTCGGCGGCGAGGATCCAGAAGCCGCCGGCGATCAGCGCGATCGCGATCGGGGTGACGTGGTCGGGCAGGGTGAAGCCGAGCTTCGAGACGACGAAGCCGAGCACGGCCGTGATCGCGAAGGCGAGGCCGATCTTGAGCAGGTAGTCGCGGTTGGCCGGCTCGCGCCAGCGCGTGGCGAGTTGCCACAGGCGTTGCCGGTAGACGAGGGTCACGGCGAGGATCGCGCCGGCCTGGATCACGATCGTGAACGTGTCGGAGCGCCGGCCGAGCCAGTGCTGCGCGACCAGCAGGTGGCCGGTGCTCGAGATCGGCAGGAACTCGGTGAGCCCCTCGATGAGGCCGAGCAGGATCACCTGGACGAGATCGGACACGCGGGCTTCCGTCGACGGAGGATTCGCAAGCATAGGCGAGAACGCGCGTCATCACGCAGCGCGACATGGAATCGTCGCCGGTCGGTGCCACAATCCGCGCCCCCGCCGCTGGCGCGCTCCGGGCGCGCCGTCCCCGCATTCCGCCCCCGAGGTTCCGCAATGTCCGCTTCGAACGTCATCCAGCTGATCAAGGACAACGACGTCCAGTTCGTCGACCTGCGCTTCGCCGACATGCTCGGCAAGCAGCACCACGTGACCTTCCCGGCGCACGCGGTCGACGAGTCGTTCTTCGAGGACGGCAAGATGTTCGACGGCTCGTCGATCGCCGGCTGGAAGGGCATCAACGAATCCGACATGGTGCTGATGCCGGATGCCTCGACCGCGCTGATCGATCCGTTCATGGCCGACACGACGCTCGTGCTGACCTGCGATGTGCTCGAGCCGCACACGATGCAGGCCTATTCGCGCGACCCGCGCTCGCTGGCCAAGCGCGCCGAGGCCTATCTCAAGTCGACCGGCATCGCCGACACCGCGTTCTTCGGACCGGAGCCCGAGTTCTTCATCTTCGACTCGGTACGCTGGCAGAACGACATGGGCAAGGTGTTCTTCGAGGTCGAATCGGAGGAGGCCGGCTGGTCGTCGTCGAAGCGCTTCGAGGGCGGCAACAGCGGCCATCGACCCGGCGTGAAGGGCGGTTACTTCCCGGTGCCGCCGGTCGACTCGTTCCAGGACATGCGCGGCGAGATGTGCAAGGTCCTCGAGAAGCTCGGCCAGGTCGTCGAGGTGCACCACCACGAGGTCGCGACGGCCGGCCAGTGCGAGATCGGCACGCGTTTCAACACCCTGGTGAAGAAGGCCGACGAGCTGATCGCGATGAAGTACGTCGTGCGCAACGTCGCGCACCAGTACGGAAAGACGGCGAACTTCATGCCGAAGCCGCTGGTCGGCGACAACGGCTCGGGCATGCACGTGCACCAGTCGCTGTCGAAGGGAGGCTCGAACCTGTTCGCCGGCGATCTGTACGGCGGCCTCTCGCAGACCGCGCTCTGGTACATCGGCGGCATCTTCAAGCACGCACGCGCGATCAACGCGTTCACCAACTCGACGACGAACAGCTACAAGCGTCTCGTGCCGGGCTTCGAGGCACCGGTCATGCTCGCCTACTCGGCGCGCAACCGCTCGGCGAGCTGCCGCATCCCGTTCGTGCACAGCCCGAAGGGTCGCCGCATCGAGATCCGTTTCCCCGATCCGGTCAACAGCGGCTACCTCACGTTCGCCGCGCTGCTCATGGCCGGACTCGACGGCATCCTCAACAAGATCGACCCGGGCGCGCCGTCGGACAAGGATCTCTACGACCTGCCGCCGGAGGAGGAGAAGAACATCCCGACGGTGTGCCATTCGCTCGACCAGGCGCTCGAGGCACTCGATCGCGACCGTGCGTTCCTGACCGCCGGCGGCGTGTTCTCGGACGACTTCATCGACGGCTACATCGACCTCAAGATGCAGGAGGTGACGAAGTTCCGCGCCTCGACGCATCCGCTCGAGTACCAGCTGTACTACGCGATCTGAGTGGCATCCCGGCGTGTGCCGGCGTGGGCGCGCGCCCACGCCGTTGCTGCAGCGTCGCCGGAAGCGCGACCCGGTTCATGTTCCCGCGAGGTCGAGGTGCTAGCGTCCCCCGCACAGGTCGCCTGCATCGAGGGAATGATCATGAAGATTCGCAGAGTTCTCGGCGCGCTCGCGTTCGTGTCGTCGAGCATGGCCGTGTTCGCCACGCCAGCCGCCGCACCTCCCGCCAGCTGGGCCGAACCGCGTGACGCGCTGGCCACGGTGGCGACGCGTTCGTATGCCGCGCTCGATCTCGCACGGCTTGCAGAGGAAGACGCATTCAACGAGGCCGCCGGCAAGCCGCCGCGCTTTGCGGTCGCCAACGAGGTGTCGATCACGCCGAGCAGCGGCGGCACCTGGACGGAGCGTGGCGCCACGAGCATCTGGCGCCTTCGCGTCACCGGCGAGCAGACCGCTTCGTTCAATTTCGGCTTCACGCGCTACCGGTTGCCGGCCGGTGCGAGCCTCTACGTCTACGCCGCCGATCGCAGCCAGTTCGCCGGTCCGTACACCGACTACCACAACACCGTGCACGACCAGTTGTGGACGCCGATCATCGCCGCCGCCGACGTCGTCGTCGAGCTGGACGTGCCGACTTCGAAGCGCGCACTCGTGGTCCTCGAGCTTACCCGGATCAACCAGGGCTATCGTGGCTTCGGCACCGCCGTGAAGGGCTACGCGCAGCCCGACGTCGAGACCCTCGGCGAAGGCAAGATCTGCACGAACGAGGATGGACTGCGCTCGGGCTCGTGCAACACCGACGTCACCTGCCTGAGCGAAGGCGACCCGTGGACGCGACCGAAGCGCGCGGTCGGCGCCTATTCGCGCAGCGGCGTCGACGCCTGCACCGGTTCGCTCGTCAACAACACGGCCAGCAACCGCCGCATGCTGTTCATCACGGCGACGCATTGCGGCGTGACTACGGCCACCGCGCCGAGCATGGTCGTCTACTGGAACTACGAATCACCGACCTGCAGGCGGCCCGGTTCGTCGGCGAGTGGCACGGTCGTGCCGCGCGATCCGAACATCACGAGCACCGGCGCGACCTTTCTCGCCGCCACCACCAATCCGTTCTCGGGCGGCGGCTGTACGGATGGCACGCGCTGCTCGGACAACACGCTCGTCGAGATGAACCAGCCGGCGAATCCGGCCTTCAACCTCTACTGGGAAGGCTGGGATCGTTCGAGCACCGCACCGACGTGTTCGGCGCCTGCCGACATCACCCAGACGACGGGCCTGTGCGCGAGCATCCATCATCCCGGCGTCGACGAGAAGCGCATCACCTTCATCGAACAGGACATGGAGTCGGGCAGCATCGCGGCGTCGAACGGCGTGCACTGGTACGTGCACTGGGATCCGACGCCACCGCTGCTGCCGGCGTTTCCGCCCGGCGGCACGGTACCGCCGAGCGTGACGGAGGGTGGCTCCTCGGGATCGCCGCTGTACACGGCGCAGCAGCGTCTGGTCGGCGTGCTCAGTGGCGGCGCATCGGCGTGCGGCGCGACCGGTGACAACCTCACCGACCAGTACGGCAAGATCGCGCATGCGTGGGAAGGCCTCGGGACGTCCGCCACGCGCCTCAAGGATCACCTCGATCCGCTCGGTACCGCGCCGATGTTCATCGACGGCATCGGTACGGCGCCGTTCACGCTGACGCCGAGTCCGGCGACGGTCGGCGTATGCGCGAGCCAGGGCGCCGCGAGCGTGTCGATCGCGGTCGGGGCCGACGCCGGTTTCAGCGATCCGATCGTATTCACGGTGAGCGACGCGCCGACCGGCAGCACGGCATCGGTGACGCCGAATCCGCTGACGCCACCAGGCACCGCGGTCCTCAACGTCGGCAACCTCGCCGCGGCGACGCCTGGCGAGTACTCGACCACGGTCACCGCGACGAGCGGCACGAACGTGGTCCCGCTGACGATTCCTTTCGGCCTCTCGACGGCCGCGCCGGGCGTGGCGACACCGACCCTGCCGGTCAACGGCGCGGTCGGTCTCGGAACCACGCCGACGCTGACCTGGTCCGCCGGCAGCCAGGCCTCGACCTATCTCGTCGAGGTCGCCACCGACAACGCGTTCTCCTCGATCGTCGCGAGCGCCACCGTGACCGGCACCAGCTATGCCGTCACCCCGGCCCTGCTCGCGGCCACCACGTACTACTGGCGCGTGACGCCGACGAACTACTGCGGAACCGGCAGCGCATCGTCGGTTTCGAGTTTCCGCACTGCGGTCGCGCCGGGCCAGTGCGACGTCGACCAGGTGCCGACGACGGTCTTCGCCGACAATGTCGACAACGGCATCAACGGCTGGTCGACGACCGGCAGCACCGGTACGAGCACGTGGACACGCAGCACGGCCCGAGTCAATTCCGGAACGCATGCCTGGTATGCCAACGGCATCGCCACGGCCAGTGACCAGCGCCTGATGTCGCCCTCGATCGCGCTGCCGGCCAGCCAGGCACCGTTGAGCCTCAGTTTCGCGACCTATCGGCTGATCGAGCAGAGTGGCACGACGGCCTGCTACGACGGCGGCATCCTCGAGGTCTCGACCAACGGCACGACATTCGTCCAGGTGCCGACGTCGAAGATCATCAGCGGCGGTGGCTACCGTGGCGCGATCTCGACCTCGTTCTCGAATCCCCTCGCCGGTCTGCAGGCCTGGTGTGACGATCCGGCGCGGCCGTACAGCGCCGGGCCCGTCATCGTCGACCTCGCCGACTATGCCGGGCAGACGGTCAACCTGCGCTTCCGGCTCGGCACCGATTCGTCGGCAGCACGCGAGGGCTGGTATGTCGACGACATCAAGGTCAGCGGCTGCGCGGGCGATTCGATCTTCGTCGACGGCTTCGATCCGCCGAACTGACCGCTGACCCGATCGTGATCGTGCATGGGGCGCCATGGCGCCCCGAGCTGGCCGGACGGCGGCGCTTGCGACGCCTGCCACGGCGCCCGATGATCCAATCATGGCAACCGTCCGACCGCGCAAAGCCGAGGGAATCGACGGTACGGCGCGTGCGCTGACCGTGTGCGTTCGCACCCTGCTGGCCGACGTCGCATGTGTTCACGAACGACGCCTGTTCGGCCGCGATGCGTTCTTCGTGAGGGGATACCTCTGCGTCACGGCCGGTGGCGGGCGCCTGATGTGCCGCATCGATCCGTCGCGCCACGCCGAGTGGGTCAGCGAACCGGGCTGCGCGCCGATGCGCATGCGCGGGCGCATCGTCCGCGGTTACCTCGACGTCGACGCGGCGGCCTTGCCCGACCGGCGCCGCCTCGAACGCTGGATCGCCCGAGCGCTCGCATTCAACGCGACCTTGCCGGCGCGATCGCGCTGAGCGTGGCGCGCGCAGTCAGCGCTGCGTCGTCGCGCGCGCCAGATCGTCCTGACGCCAACCGTCGGCGTCGGTGAACACCTGCCACAGGCCGGCGTCGAGGTCGGCGAAGACCGACCGCCAGCGCGCGGCGTCGAGGCCTTCGCCGCTCACGTCGCGGATCGCGATCGCGACGACCTGGCGCGGATGCGCGCGCGCGAGATCGGCGTAGATCTCGGGATCGGCCCCGCCCGAGTCGCCGACCAGCACGAAGCGGCGCTGCGGGAAATCGCGCAGCAGCGCGACGATCGCGGCGTGCTTGTGCGCGCGCGACTCGCTGCGCCACAACCTCAGCAACGAGGTCGTCTCGCGCAGGTGCAGGCTGCCGGCAGGGAACCCTGCGTCGGCGAGGAATGCCTCGAGCGCCGGCAGCAACTGCAGAGGACTCGACGACACGTAGTGGAAGCGCGTGCCGGGCGCAGCGGCGAGTTCGCGGTAGCGCGCAGCCATGCCCGGCGCCGCATCGAATGCGCGCAGGAAGGTGTTGAGCAGCAGTTCGCGGCGATCGCCGACGTGCGAATGCTTGATCGTGTCGTCGATGTCCGAGACGACCGACAGGCCCGTGGCCGGGACGTGCCATGCGTGGCCGATGATGTGCCGCGTGTCTTCCGGCGGCAGCACGGCTTCGAAGTCGATGCGGCCGTGGCTGCCGACGACCTGCGCGGGCACGTCCATCTCGGCGCGGCTGCGGCCGCCGTCGCGCGTGCGCGGCAGGGTCTGCTCGCTGCCGTCGGCGAAGCGCACGCGCACCGCCTTGCCGCGTTCGGAGTCGACGCGGAACAGCTGCGTGCGTGCGCTGAAGCGTTCGCGTTCCTCGGCTTCCAGGGCGCCGAGGTCGAGGTCGAGCCAGCGCGCGAACAGGCGCATCGCTCCGCGTCGCGGCTCGTGTTCGTGTACCCATGCCTCGATCGGCACGCGGACGCGTCCGTCCTGTGCATCCCGCGCGACGGTCGGGACGAACAGGATGTTCTCGTCGCGCTTGACCGGGGCCGCCACGAGCGGCGTGGCGAGGATCGCGAGCAGGCCGCCGAGGCGCGATGCACCGGTTCGCCTCATGCTTGGCTCGTGGACCGCCGCGGGCTCAGCATCGACGCGTGATCAACCGGGACACGGCGCACCGGCGTCGGTCCAGCGGCGGAACGCGTCGACGAAATCGGCATGCGGCACCGGCACCGGTGCGCGCCCCTGGCCGGGGTTCCAGCCCCACAGCACCAGCGCATCGGAACGCACGTGCTCGAGCAGGGCGGCCAGGTCCTTGCCGCCGTTCTGCGCGGAATCCTTCAGCGTGCGGCATAGCTGCGCGGCCGGCGCGTCGATGAACACCATCCGGTGCGCGGCGGGTGGCAGGTGCCAGTTCGGCGCCCCCGGCGGCACGTGCGCGCCATAGCTCGCCGGCAGGTTGGCCTGGCCATGGCAGGTCGAACACGGCAGCCCCGGCGCGCCCTTGCCATCGTCGCCTCGGCGGACATGCTGTGCGTGCGGCCGGCTGTCGTCGAACTGCAGCGGTGCATCGCCGGGAATATGGCAATTGGCGCAGCGCGGATGCTGCAGCACCCTCTGCACGGTCGCGAAGTCCGCATCGGCCTCCGCGACGCGGGCGAATGCAGACGCGGCCAGTAGCAGTGCCGAGAGTGTGGCGAAGATGCGCAGGATGCAAACGTGCATGGCCGATCCCCCGGTTCTGACCCGAAACACCGCGCCCCGGATGGAGGGCGGCGCTTCCCGACCCGCGCCGCGATCAGTCGAGCGCGAACGGCAACCGGCGCAGGCGCTTCCCGGTCAGGGCGAACACCGCGTTCGCCACCGCCGGTGCGATCGGCGGCGTGCCGGGCTCGCCGACCCCACCCATCTTGTCCTTGCTGTCGACGATGTGCACGTCAACGACCGGCATTTCGTCCAGGCGCAGCGCGCGGTAGTCATGGAAGTTGGACTGTTCTACACGTCCGCGCTTGAGCGTGAGCTGACCGTACAACGCGGCACCGAGGCCGTAGACGATGCCCGACTGCATCTGCGCCTCGACGGTCAGCGGATTGACCACCGGACCGCAGTCGATCGCGCAGGTCACGCGGTGCACGCGGATGCGGCCGTCCTCGAGCGAAACCTCGGCGACCTGGGCGACGAAGCTCTCGAACGAGGCATGCACGGCGAGGCCGCGCGCGCGGCCCTTGGCCAGCGGCTGGCCCCAGCCGGCCTTGTCGGCGGCGAGGTCGAGCACGCGGCGCTCGCGCGAACCGGCCGGCAGCAGGGCGCGACGATAGGCGAGCGGATCCTGCTTCGCGGCATGGGCGAGTTCGTCGACGAAACTCTCGACGGCGAAGCCGGTATGCGAATGGCCGACCGAGCGCCACCACAGCACGGTGACCGGGCTCTTCGGACTGTGCAGGTCGACGCGGTGCGCGGGGATCGCGGCGAGATAGGGCGAGTTCGCCGCGCCTTCGACCGAGGTCACGTCGACCCCGTCCTTGATCATCATCGGCGCGAACGGCGTGCCGTCGATGATCGACTGGCCGACCAGGGTGTGCGACCACGCGACCGGCGTGCCGTCCTTGCCGAGTGCGGCGGCGAAGCGCGACAGCCACATCGGCCGATAGTAGCCGCCGCGGATGTCGTCCTCGCGCGTCCACACGAGCTTGACCGGCTTGCCGGCCGCCTTGGCCACCTGCACGGCTTCGATGATGAAATCCGATGCCGGGTTCGCGCGGCGGCCGAAGCCGCCACCGAGGAAGGTCGTGTGGATCGTCACCTTCTCCGGTTCGAGACCGAGGATCTTCGCCGCGGCGGCCTGGTCGGGGGTCTGGAACTGCGTCCCGGTCCAGATCTCGCATCGGTCCTTGCCTATCTCGACCGTGCAGTTCAGCGGTTCCATCGGCGCGTGCGCGAGGAACGGCAGCTCGTAGTCGGCTTCGATGCGGGTCGGCGCCGCGGCCAGGGCCGCATCGACGTCGCCGGCGGTCTTCGCGACCGCGCCACGCGTGCCGGCGAGGCGGCGGTACTCGTCGCGCAGGGCTTCGCTCGACAATGTCGCGCCGGCGCCCTCGTTCCACGTGATCTCGAGCGCATCGCGCCCGGTCTTCGCGGCCCAGAAGTGCTTCGCGAGCACGGCGACGCCGTTCGGGATCGCGACGACGTCGACGACGCCGGCCACGGCCTTCGCCTTCGTCGCGTCGAAGCGTTCGAGCGTCGCGCCGAACACCGGCGGACGTGCGAGCGTGGCGACGAGCAGGCCCGGGCGCTGGACGTCGATGCCGAACTCGGCCCGGCCGGTGACCTTGGCGCGGCTGTCGAGGCGACGCGTCGGCTTGCCGATCAGGCGCCACTGCGCGGGATCCTTCAGCGCGACCGTGGCCGGCGCCGGCAGCTTGGATGCGTCTTCGGCGAGCTCGCCATATCCCGCCTTGTGCGTGCCGGAGAGGATGAAGCCGGCCTCGGTGCGGCAGCTCGCCGGATCGACCTTCCACTTCTTCGCCGCCGCGGCCACGAGCATCGCGCGCGCCATCGCGCCGGCCCGGCGCAGCTGCTCGAACGACTCCCAGGTGCTGGTCGAGCCGCCGGTCATCTGCATGCCGAAGGCGGTATGTGCATACGCCGGCGCGGCCGGCGCGTGGGCGACGCGCACGGTCTTCCAGTCGCAGTCGAGCTCCTCGGCGAGGACCATCGGCAGCGAGGTCCACACGCCCTGGCCCATTTCCGAATGCTTGAGCAGGACGCTGACCGTGCCGTCGGCGCCGATGCGCACGAAGGCGTTCGGGTCGACCGGTGCGGGCGCCGGCGGCGCAGCGGCGGCGAACGCGCGCCGGGCCGCGCTCGGGACGAAGCAGGCGATGACGAGGCCACCCGACAGGGCGGCACCGGTGGCGAGGAAACGCCGCCGCGACGGCGCGGGCAGGTCGGCGGGATCACGCATGGCCATCCTCCCGGGCGAGCTCGGCGGCGCGATGCACGGCCGCGCGGATGCGCTGGTAGGTGCCGCAGCGGCACAGGTTGCCGGCCATCGCCGCGTCGATGTCGGCATCGCTCGGTTTCGGCTTCGCCCGAATCAGTGCGGCTGCGGCCATGACCTGGCCGGACTGGCAGTAGCCGCACTGCACGACGTCGAGCTCGATCCAGGCGCGCTGCACCGGATGCGAGGCGTCGTCCGAGAGGCTTTCGATCGTCGTGATCTTCTGCCCGGCGACCGCCGAAGCCGGGGTCACGCACGAACGCATCGGCTGGCCGTCGACATGCACCGTGCAGGCGCCGCATTGGGCCATGCCGCAGCCGTACTTGGTGCCGGTCAGGCCGACGAGGTCGCGCAGCACCCATAGCAGCGGCATGTCGTCGGGTGCGTCGATCTCGTGCGATCGACCGTTGATGTCGAGCTTCATCGCGTCACCTGGGGCCAGCCTGGGGTCATCCGCGAGGCTACTCCGCGCGGACGTCGCAAGCCAGCGGACGCGCGGGGCGCGCAACGTCCGGCCGACGGCCAGCATCCGGCCGCCGCCTGCGTGCGCAGCGCGCAACCGAAGCAGGCCGGTTCATGCGTGGCCCGGGTCCTTACATGTCGACATGACGCGAATTTCACGGTGCTGCGCGCGCAGTGCGTGTGCAGGGAGCCTAAGGAGACGCGCCATGCGACCGATCGAGCCGCCCGTGCAGGCCCGTGCCGGCGCAGTCGCACCGTTGCACTGCGGCGTGGACGTCGTCGGCCATGGCGAGACCGTGCGCCCGCACGTGTTCGACGATGACCGCGGCGACCTCGTGCGTCGCGCCTGGCCGCGCGTCGCGCTGGAAGATCGGCGTGCCCTGCGCTCGGCGATCTGCGAGACGCGCCTCGCGCGCGGCGAAATCGGTTGTTGCCGGGACGCCTGGCAGCCGCGTTCCTGAGCTAGCGATCGGCGGGCTTCGCTCATCCGGTTTCACTCGTCGGTTTTCGCCGGACTTTCGCCGGGCTTGCGCGCGGGGTCGTTCTGCGGCTCGTCGGGTCGACCACGGCCGGGATACTTCGGACCACCGGGCAACGGTTGTTCGTGCGGATAGCCCGACGCGGGCTTCGTCTTCGGCTTCGGCGGGGGTGCATCGCGAACGGGCATGGCGGTTCTCCGCGGGATCGGACGGCCAGACTCCCATGGCCGGCATGAGCGCCGGCCGAACCGCCGGGCGCGGTGCGAGGCGTCCGCGTCGCACCGCTGCGACCCGTCACGATGCGGCGACAAGCGAATGGCATGCGCATAGACTCCGCGCTCCGTCACCGCATCGCGTCGTGCATGAACGCCGAGGTCGAACCATCCACACCCCGGTCCGCGCGCGCCCGCTGGCTGCGCCGTGGCGTGCCAATCGTGTTCCTCGGTGTGGTCGGCTGGCTGGTCGAGCGCGAGGTCGGCGACTTCGACCTGCCGGCCATGCAGCGCGCATTGCTCGGTGTACCGACCCTGCCGGCGCTGGCCATCGCGGCATTCGCGCTCGTCGCGGTGGCCTTCACCGGACTCATCGACGTCATCCTCGCGCGCTGGCTCGCGCTCGGCCTGCGCGCCCGCGAAGCCTTTCGCCTCGCCTTCGTCGCCAACACGCTGTCGAACACGCTCAACCTGTCCGGCGCGGTCGGCTCGGCCGTTCGCCTGCTCGGGTTGTCCGCGCATGCGGTCGAGCTCGGACGCGGCGCGGCCCTCGTCGGCATGCAGGTGCTGTCGCTGCCGCTCGGCCTGTCGGCCTTGATCGTGCTCGCCTTCGTGTTCGGCGAGATCCCCGATTCGTTGCGTGGGGCCGCGCACGGCCTCGGCATCGTGCTGATGGGTACGGCGGCGCTGTACCTGCCGGCGTTCTTCGTGCTGACCTCGCGCCGGCGCCTGATGGGCTGGCTGCCCGAAGGCCAGGCCCTGCCGGGTCTGCCACTGCGGCTCGGCCTCGCCCTCGTCTCGCTGGCGGACTGGCTGTTCGCCGCCGGCGTCCTGCATGCCTGCCTCGCCATCTCCGGGGTCGCAGTGCCGCTGCCATTGTTCGTGGCGATCTTCGCGGCGGCCTCGATCATCGGCCTGCTGAGCCTCGTGCCGGGCGGGCTCGGCGTATTCGACAGCGTGCTGCTGCTCGCCTTGTCGGCGGCCGGCCAGGCGCAGGGGCCGGTTCTCGCCGGTGTGTTCCTGTTCCGCGTCGCGTACTACATCCTGCCGTTGTTCATCGGCCTGCTGCTCGGCTCGACGATGCTCGCCGGCCGCATGCCGGCCTTGACGCGCGCGCGCGAACGCCTGCGCAGCCATCCGCTGTTCGGCCTGCTCGGCTTGCCGGCCAGCCTGCTCGCCGGCCTCGGCATGCGCCTGCTCGCCCTGCTGACCTTCGCGGCCGGACTGCTCCTGCTCGGCTCCGCGGTGATCCCGGCCGTGCACGAACACATCGAGGTCGTCGATGCCGTGCTGCCGCTCGCGGCGGTGGAAGGGTCGTACTGGCTGTCGATCCTGAGCGGCGTGTTCCTGCTCGGCCTGGCGCGCGGCATCGACGGTCGCCTGCGCGTGGCCTACCGCCTCGCCCTGCCCCTGCTGCTCGCCAGCGCCGTGCTCGCGGTGACCAAGGGCCTGCATTTCGGCGAGGCGCTGTTCCTGCTCGGCGTCGCGGTCCTGCTGCGTGCGCGCAAGCGCGAATTCAGCCAGCGCGCGATGAGCCTGACCTCGGCGATGACCTTCGGCTGGCTGGCCGGTCTCGTCGCGGTGGTTGCCGCGTTCTTCGCGATCGGCATCGGCAACATCTTCGGCGACGACAGCTTCGACCTGTTCTATTTCGGCGCCGACGGCCACTCCTCGCGTCTCGCGCGCGGCTTCGTCGCCGCTCTCGTCGGACTCGTCGCGTGGCTGATCTGGCAAGCCTTCGCGGTGCGCCGACCGGCACCGAAGCGACCGGACCGCAGCGAACTCGAGCGCGCTCGCGGCGTGTACGCGGCGAATGGCGCCGGTGAGTTCGGCCACCTCTCGTTCATGGGCGACAAGCCGCTGTTCTGGTCAGGCGACGGTCACGCGGTGGTCGCCTACGGCACCGTGCGCGACCGCCTCGTCGCGCTCGGTTCGCCGTGCGGGCCGCCGTCGGCGATACGCCAGGCGATCCTCGATTTCCGCCGCTTCGCCGATGCGCAGGACCGCGTGCCGCTGTTCTACGAGGTGTTCGAACGCGACCTCTCGCTGTACCACGACCTCGGCTTCGACCTGTTCAAGCTCGGCGAACTGGCGATGGTGCCGCTGGCCGAATTCACGCTCACCGGCAAACGCTGGGAGGACCTGCGCCAGGCGGTCAACCGCGCCGCGCGCGAGAACCTCGTGTTCGCGGTGCTCGAGCCGCCGTTCGATACCGTGCTGATGAGCGAGCTTGAGCGCGTTTCCGATGATTGGCTCGCCGAGAAGGACGTCGCCGAAAAGGGATTCTCGCTCGGCCGCTTCGATGCCGACTACCTCGGCTGGAGTCCGGTCGCCGTGGTCCGCCGCGACGATGCGATCGTCGCGTTCGCCAACCTGCTGACCCCGTACGGCAGCGACGATGTGCTCAGCATCGACCTCATGCGCCACGTCGAGGGCGCCCCGCGCGGGACGATGGATTTCCTGTTCGCGAGGATCATGCAATGGGGCAGGGAACGCGGGCATGCCTGGTTCAGCCTCGGCATGGCGCCGCTCTCGCGGGTCGGTGACAACCCGTACGCACGCATCAACGAACGCCTCGCCGCGCTCGCGTTCCAGTACGGCGGACGCTTCTACAACTACCAGGGCCTGCGCCGCTACAAGGACAAGTTCGCTCCGCGCTGGGTCGGCGCCTATCTGGCCTATCCGCGCGGAACCTGGGTGCCGGGCCTGCTCATCGACGTGGCCGCGCTGGTTGCCGGCGGCTACCGCAGGTTCCTGTTCGGCGGCCGTGACTGAAGTCCGGCCCGGCGCGTGACCGGCCTCACGGATGCGCGCGTTCGTTAACGGGTTCTGAACAACAACCCCCCGGACGCTCTGCTACTTTCGCGCCGCCCTCGGTTCGCCGTCGGGGCCGTCTTCGTCCACCCGACCCGCGAAACCAGCGCATGCCGACGCCACGCCTGTCTCTCGTCGCCGCCTTCGTCGCTCTCGCGGCGTCCCCTCTCGCATTTGCATCCGCGGCGCGTGCCGAGGCCGGCCTTTCCGACTGGCGCGTCGACCC
>JAFLDX010000034.1 GCA_017302215.1 Lysobacterales bacterium | reverse complement strand
CGACGGCCGGTTCGCGCGGCGTCGTGCGCTGGGCCAGGCTGCGCCGGCACGCGTGGCATAATCACGCGCCACGCGCGTCGCCGTGTCGCACGACCGGCCGCGCCGCCCCGATCCCGTCCGGAGCCGTCCATGCCGAGCCTGCGCCTGGCCCTCGCCCAGTTCGACTTCCCGGTCGGCGCGATCGCCGCCAATGCCGAGCGCATCCTCGCTTTCATCGCCGAGGCGCGCGACCGCCGCCAGGTCGACCTCGTCGTGTTTCCCGAACTCGCGCTCAGCGGCTATCCGCCCGAAGACCTGTTGCTGCGCCCGGCTTTTCTCGCCGAATGCGACGAGGCGATCGCCCGCATCGCAGCCGCCACGCACGGCATCGTCGCGGTGGTCGGCTGGCCCGAAAGCGTCGGCGCGATCGTCTACAACGCAGCCAGCGTGCTGCGCGACGGTCGCATCGAGGCCACCTATCGCAAGCGCGAACTGCCGAACTACGCGGTGTTCGACGAACGCCGCTACTTCGACGTCGATCCGGACGGCGGCGCCTGCGTGTTCGAGGTGAAGGGCGTGCCGGTCGGCGTCGTGATCTGCGAGGACCTCTGGTTCGCCGAGCCGCTCGACTCGACCGCAAGCGCCGGCGCCGAGCTCGTGGTCGTGCCGAATGCCTCGCCGTTCGAGCGCGACAAGCACGCCCAGCGCGACCAGTTGCTGGCCACGCGCGTCGCCGAAACCGGCGTGGCCCTCGCGTATCTCAATGTCGTCGGCGGCCAGGATGCCGTCGTTTTCGATGGCGCATCGGTGCTGGCCGATGGCGACGGCTTCGTCCATCCTGCCGCGGCTGCGTTCGAGGACCACGGCCTGTTCGCCGACTACGACTCGGCGACGCGGCGCTTCACGCCGCTGGCCTGGCCGGTCGAGCGTGACGAGAGCCGTGATGCACTGGCCTGGCATGCGATCGTGCGCGGCACGCGCGACTACGCGCGCAAGAACGGCTTCGACCGGGCCTGGGTCGGGCTCTCCGGCGGCATCGATTCGGCCCTCGTCCTCGCCGTCGCGGTCGATGCCCTCGGCTCGGGCAACGTCACGGCCGTGCGCCTGCCGTCGCGCTACACCTCGGTCGCGAGCAACGATCTCGCCGAAGCGCAGGCGACAGCGCAAGGTGTTCGCCTCGAGACCGTGCCGATCGCCGCACCGTTCGAAGGTTTTCTTGCCGCGCTGGCCCCGCTGTTCGCCGGTCGCGCGCCCGACACGACCGAGGAGAACCTGCAATCGCGATGCCGCGGCGCGCTGCTGATGGCGCTGGCCAACAAGTTCGGCGGGCTCGTGCTGACGACCGGCAACAAGAGCGAGTACGCGGTCGGCTACGCGACGATCTACGGCGACATGTGCGGCGGCTACGCGCCGATCAAGGATCTGTACAAGACCGAGGTCTACGCGCTGGCACGCTGGCGCAATGCGCAGGGTGCTGCTGCGGTGATCCCGCAGGCGGTGATCGACCGTGCACCGTCGGCGGAGCTGCGCGAGAACCAGACCGACCAGGATTCGCTGCCCCCGTACGACGTGCTCGATGCGATCCTCGCGCGCACGATCGACCAGGAGCAGTCGCGCGCCGAGATCGTGGCCGCCGGCTTCGATGCCGCCGTTGTCGATCACGTGTTGCGCCTCGTGCGCACCAGCGAATGGAAGCGTCACCAGGCTGCGCCGGGGCCGAAGGTGTCGCGCCGCGCCTTCGGCCGCGAGCGGCGCTACCCGATCACGTCGGGCTGGCGGTGATGAGGCGAGGGGCCAGGGCGAGCTGTGAGGGCTCGAAAATCGGCAACCGGATCGAGCCTGCGATGGAGGTGCAGGGCGCGGCTCTACCGCGTATTCATGTGCGATGGCACTGGGTTGTCGAGCCCTCGCCCCTCACCCCTGGCCCCTATTTCTTCGCGACCGGCTTCGCGCCGCGATTGCTGAGCGGAATGAGCTTCCACCAGTTCGAGCGCCAGACCGGCCAGCCGCCGGCGAGGGCCGGGTGGCCCGGGTAGTTCATCTCGAGCACGCGCGCGGTGTCGTCGGACAGGCCGTCCTGGCCGAGCTCGTGGTAGCTGAGAACGAGCACGGCCAGTGCATCGCCGACCTGTGGCGCGCCGTCGTAGGTTTCGATGATCGTCTTGGCGCGATTGGCGGCGGCGACGTGTGCGCCGCGGCGCAGGTAGTAGAGCGCGATGTTGAGCTCGGCCTGGGCCATGCCGTTGCGCAGGTGGACCATGCGCTGCACCGAATCGGCGGCGTAGCGGCTGTCCGGATAGCGCTTCACGAGCGATGCGAAGTCGTCGAACGACTGGCGCACGAACGCCTGGTCGCGCTGGGTCATGTCGAGGCCGACGTAACGCTCGAGCAGGCCTTCCTCGCGGTCGAAGTTGATCAGCCCGCGCAGGTAGTAGGCGTAGTCGATGTGCCTGTGCGTCGGGTAGGTCTTGATGAAGCGGTTGATCGTCGAGTAGGCGTCGTCCGGCTTGTTCATCTTGTACTGCGCGTAGGCTTGGTCGATCTGGGCCTGCTCGGTGTACGGACCGAACGGAAAGCGCGCGATGAGCCGCGTGAAGGTCTTGGCCGCGTCGTTGTAGTTGCCGCGGTCGTTGGCCGCCTTGCCGCGGTCGTAGAGCTGCTCGACGCCGAGCGTCTCGAGCGGGTCCTCCTTCTTCTTGCCGAACAGCGAACAGCCGGCGAGGGCGAACACGAGGGCAACCAGCACGAGCCGGGAAACGGTGCGGAACGACGGCGGAACTCGCATGCGGAGGGGGGCTCTGCGATGATGTAAGGCCGCGATCATACCGCGAACCCGGCATGTGCCGGAAACTCCTGCGGCCCCACGTTTTTTTCACTTTCCGATGAACGATTCCGATGCCGTGCTGACCGCGACGATTCCGCCGGAGTCGGCCGGGCGACGTTTCGACCAGGCCTTGGCCGAGCTGTTCCCGGACTACTCGCGGTCGCGCCTGAGCAGCTGGATCAAGTCCGGTGCGGCACGCCTCGACGGCGCCGCGGTGGCGCCGCGCCAGCTCGTCAGCGGTGGCGAGCGGGTCGATGTCGAGGTGCGCCTGCAACGCGAGGTCGGTGCCGAGGCCGAGGAGATCGCGCTCGCCATACGCCACGAGGACGATGACGTGATCGTGGTCGACAAGCCGGCCGGACTCATCGTGCATCCCGGTGCCGGCAACCCGGGCGGCACGCTGCAGAACGCGCTGCTGCACCACGATCCGCGCCTTGCCTCGATTCCCCGCGGCGGGCTCGTGCACCGGCTCGACAAGGACACGTCAGGCCTGCTCGTCGTCGCGCGCACGCTGCGCGCGCACACCGCGCTGGTCGAACAGCTGTCGACGCGCACGATGCACCGACAGTACGAGGCGATCGTGTACGGAGCGATGGTGGCCGGCGGCAAGGTCGACCAGCCGATCGGCCGCCACGCCGGCGACCGCCTGCGCCAGGCCGTTCGCGAGGACGGCCGCGACGCGGTCACGCATTACCGCGTGCGCGAGCGCTTCCGTGCCCTCACGGTCGTCGAATGCCGCCTCGAGACGGGGCGCACGCACCAGATCCGCGTGCACATGGCACATGTGCGCCATCCGATCGTCGGCGATTCGACTTACGGCAACCTGCGCCTGCCGAAAGGCGCGACGCCGCGACTCGTCGAGATGCTGCGCGGATTCCGTCGCCAGGCCCTGCATGCCGAGCGGCTCGAGTTCCGCCATCCAGCCGACGGGCGCGACATCGTCGTCGAGGCACCCCGACCGGCCGACATGGAAGCCCTGGTGGCCGCACTGCGCGACGATGCAGGAACCGGCTGAGCGCATGACGGCGGCCGCCGACGCAGACTGGCTCGTCCCGGATTGGCCGGCACCGGCCAACGTGCACGCCTGCATCAGCCTGCGCCAATCGCCAGGCCACTCGCGGCCGCCTTTCGATCGCTGCAATCTCGGCAGCCGCTGCGGCGACGAACCGGCTGCCGTCGCTGCCAACCGCTCCGGGTTGGCGCGCTCGCTCGCCTTGCCCTCGGCGCCGCGCTGGCTGCACCAGGTGCATGGCATCGCGGTGGCCGGTGACGACATGATCGCAGGCGTCGATGAACCTCGCGCGGACGCGGCGGTGACGTCGATGCCCGGTGCCGTGCTGGCCGTGCTGACGGCTGACTGCCTGCCGGTGCTGCTGTGTCGAGCCGACGGGTCGGCCGTGGCGGCGGCGCATGCGGGCTGGCGCGGACTTGCCGGCGGTGTCATCGAGGCGGCGTGTGCTGCACTCGATTGCGGGCGTGGCGAAAGCGAGGTCATCGCGTGGCTCGGTCCGGCGATCGGGCCGGCCTCCTACGAAGTCGGCGGCGAGGTGCGTGACGCGTTCCTGCGCCGCGACGCCGGGGCTGACGGCGCGTTCGCACCGACGCGGCCCGGCCACTGGCATTGCGACCTCGATGCACTCGCGCGCCGGCGACTGGCCGCCGCCGGCGTCGACGCCATTTACGGAGGCGGCTTCGACACCTACACCGATGCACGCTTCTATTCGTACCGGCGCGACTCGGCTACGGGGCGCTTCGCAAGCCTCGTCTGGCGCAGCTGAGACGCCTCGAGCGCGTTCGGGCGCGACGGGAGGGACGACCGTGACGGGAATCGGGCACGAGGTTCGCCCACGACGCGGCATCGTTGTCGGGGACCGGCCAGAATGACGGGGCTGCAGCTCGGGTCGCTCGCGCGCTCAGCAGCCGTGGCGGCGAACGCCGCCGGCACGACGCGCGCGACGATGAGGGGACGAGGGACTGATGTGACCGGTGCCTCCCTGCGGGCCGCGGCGTTCGTCTATCGTCCCTACCCATCGTGTCCAGCAGGGGAGCGTGTGATGCGTGTACTGGTCGGGGCATTCGGGATCTGCGTGGCCGCGGCCGTGCCCGCGGCCGAGGTGACGGTCAAGAACGACGGCCTGACCGATTTCTCGGCCGGCGTGATCCAGGCCGGCTTCGTGACCGGCGAGAAGGCGGCAAGCTGGCTGACCTCGCCATGCACGGGCAACCTCGTCGCCGTGCAGGTGTTCTGGCGGTCGTTCACCGGCGGTGCGCCGATCACGATCGGCGATGCCGTCGACATCCACCGCGCCGGCACGTTCCCGACTCCCGGCGCGCTCGCCCAATCGGTGCTCGGGCCGGTGCTGACCGACGGCGTTCTCAACGAGTACCGCTACCTCGACGAGAACAACACGATCCCCCTGTCCGTCCCGGTCGCGCAGAACGAAACCTTGGTCGTCGCCTATACGTTCGGCGAGGATCCGCCGGGCGGCGGTCCGAGCGTGGTCAACGATGCCGACGGCATCCAGCCGAACCGCAACGCGATCTACGCGCGGATCGCCCCGGGCACGTTCGCCTGGTTCGGTTCGTCGGCGCTCGGCGTCAGCGGGGACTGGGTCATCCGCGCCGTCGTCGATTGCCAGGCAGCGGCCGTCCAGGCCGACGTCGGCGTGACCATCGCGGCTCAGCCGGGCGCGTACACGCCGGGCGGTGCGTTGACCTACACGATCACGGTCGCCAACGCGGGGCCGTCGGCCGCCACGGCCGTCGTCGTCGACACGTTTCCGGCCGCATTCACGGCACCGGCCTGGACCTGCACGACGAGCGGCGGCGGCGGCTGCACGGCGTCGGGGAGCGGCAACATTGCCGACATCGTCACGCTCAGCGCCGGCGGGCAGGCGACCTACATCGCCAGCGGCACGGTGGCGCCGGGCACGACCGGCAACCTGACCCACAGCGCCGTCGCCGTCGTCAATGCCCCGGCGACCGACCCCAACCAGACCAACAACACGGCGGCGTCTACGGTCGGTCCCGACAACGACATCATCTTCGCCAGCGGCTTCGACCCGTAGGCCCCGTGCCCGACGTTTTCCCGTAGAGCGGAGCTCGTTCCGCTGCTCCGGCGCTCGTGCAACGCCTCAGCCGAGCAAGCCCTGCACTGCGAGAGCGGGGCTCTGGTGGAAACCTTCCCATTCCGTCATCCCGGCGCAAGCCGGGATCCCCTCAAGCGCATCTGCTTGCGCAAGGCGATCCGCTTGACGTGACGTGAGGTCCGCAAAGACTTCCTTCGATCCTTCTGCGGCGCTCACGGGGCTTTGATGCGCCATTCCGCCCGCACGCCAGAGGGGGAGGGGCCGGCTTGCGCCGGGACGACGGCATCGGGCATCGATTTCACATCCGAGCCGAGCACGCTCGGCTCTACGCAGAGCGGAGCTCCGCCGCCTTTGGCGCTTTCGTGGAGCGGAGCTTGCTCCGCGGCTTTGACGACGGCATCGGGCATCGATTCCCCACCCGAGCCGAGCAAGCTCGGCTCTACGCAGAGCGGAGCTCCGCCGCCTTTGGCGTTTTCGTAGCGCGGAGCTTGCTCCTCGGCTGTGACGACGGCATCGGGCATCGATTCCACATCCGAGCCGAGCTCCGCTGCCTTTGGCGCTTTCGTAGAGCGGAGCTTGCTCCGCTGCTTTTCGGCGTTTCCGCAATGCCTCAGCCGAGCACGCTTGTCTCCACGGGGGTGCATCGAGGCACGCGGCGCGGTAGCGCCGGTCGGCAATGCTTGGAAGAATGCGCAACGAGCCCCATATTGCGCGCATCCGCCGGCCCGCCGGCACCCTCGTTTCCGAAGGTCCCCACGATGCGAATGGACAAGCTCACGTCGCGTTTCCAGCAGGCCCTCGCCGATGCGCAAAGCCTGGCGGTCGGGCGCGACAACAACATGCTCGAACCGGTCCACGTCATGACCGCGCTGCTCGACCAGCGCGGCGGCTCGACTGCGCCGATGCTGGCGCAGGCCGGCGTCAACGTCACCGCCCTGCGCACGCGACTCGGCGAGGCGCTCGAGCGCCTGCCGAAGGTCGCCGGGCAGGAGGGCAACCTCTCGGTCGGCAACGATCTCTCGCGCCTGCTCAACCTGACCGACAAGCTCGCGCAGCAGCGCGGTGACCAGTTCATCGCCAGCGAACTGTTCGTGCTCGCCGCGCTCGACGACAAGGGCGCGCTCGGCGCCGCGCTGAAGCAGGCCGGGGCCGACAAGGCTGCGCTCGAACGCGCGATCGACGCGATGCGCGGTGGCGACAAGGTCGACGACGCGAACGCCGAGGAGAACCGGCAGGCGCTCGAGAAAT
Organism: Lysobacterales bacterium; assembly: GCA_017302215.1. Lineage (GTDB taxonomy): Bacteria > Pseudomonadota > Gammaproteobacteria > Xanthomonadales > Rhodanobacteraceae > Dokdonella. The sequence continues at coordinate 15,205 of JAFLDX010000034.1, read as the reverse complement.
ACTGCATCGACCTGACCGCGCGCGCCGAGTCGGGCAAGCTCGATCCGGTGGTCGGCCGCGATGAGGAGATCCGCCGCGTCGTGCAGGTGCTGCAGCGGCGAACCAAGAACAATCCGGTGCTGATCGGCGAGCCGGGCGTCGGCAAGACCGCGATCGTCGAAGGACTCGCCCAGCGCATCGTCAACGACGAAGTTCCGGAAGGGCTGCGTGACAAGCGCGTGCTGTCGCTCGACATGGGCGCCCTGATCGCCGGCGCGAAGTTCCGCGGCGAGTTCGAGGAGCGCCTGAAGGGCGTGCTCAACGACCTCGCCAAGCAGGAAGGCCGCGTCATCCTGTTCATCGACGAACTGCACACGATGGTCGGGGCCGGCAAGGGCGAGGGTGCGATGGACGCGGGCAACATGCTCAAGCCCGCGCTCGCGCGCGGCGAGCTGCACTGCGTCGGCGCGACCACGCTCGACGAGTACCGCAAGTACATCGAGAAGGACGCTGCCCTCGAGCGACGCTTCCAGAAGGTGTTCGTCGGCGAGCCGAGCGTCGAGGACACGATCGCGATCCTGCGCGGCCTCAAGGAGAAGTACGCCGTCCACCACGGCGTCGAGATCACCGATCCGGCGATCGTCGCCGCGGCGACGCTGTCGCACCGCTACATCACCGACCGCCAGCTGCCCGACAAGGCGATCGACCTCATGGACGAGGCGGCTTCGCGCATCCGCATGGAAATCGACTCCAAGCCGGAGGAACTCGATCGCAAGGAGCGTCGGCTGATCCAGCTCAAGATCCAGCGCGAAGCCTTGAAGAAGGAGAAGGACGCCGAATCGAAGCAGCGCCTGGCCGATCTCGAGGGCGAGATCGAGGTTCTCGAACGCGATTTCTCCGATCTCGAGGAGGTGTGGAAGGCCGAGAAGGCCGCGGTCACCGGCACGACGAAGATCAAGGAGGCCATCGAGCAGGCGCGCACCGAGATGGACGCCGCGATGCGCCAGCAGGATTTCGCCCGCGTCTCGGAAATCCAGTACGGGCGCATTCCGCAACTCGAGAAGCAACTCGCCGCCGCCGCCGAGACCGAGCAGCAGGGCTTCAAGCTGCTGCAGGACAAGGTTACCGGCGAGGAGATTGCCGAGGTCGTCTCGCGCTGGACCGGCATTCCGGTGTCGAAGATGCTCGAGGGCGAGCGCGACAAGCTGCTGCGCATGGAGGACGAGTTGCACGCACGCGTGGTCGGCCAGGACGAGGCCGTGCGCGCGGTCAGCGACGCGATCCGCCGCGCGCGCGCCGGACTCTCCGATCCGAATCGCCCGAACGGGTCGTTCCTGTTCCTCGGGCCCACCGGCGTCGGCAAGACCGAGCTGTGCAAGGCGCTGGCCGAGTTCCTGTTCGATTCGACCGAGGCGATGGTGCGCATCGACATGAGCGAGTTCATGGAGAAGCACTCGGTCAGCCGGCTGATCGGCGCACCGCCGGGCTACGTCGGTTACGACGAGGGCGGCTACCTGACCGAAGCCGTGCGCCGCCGGCCGTACAGCGTGATCCTGCTCGACGAAGTCGAGAAGGCGCATCCGGACGTGTTCAACATCCTGTTGCAGGTCCTCGACGACGGACGCCTGACCGACGGGCAGGGCCGCACGGTCGACTTCCGCAATACGGTCATCGTCATGACCTCGAACCTCGGTTCGCAGTACGTGCAGGAGTTCGCCGGAAGCGACGACCAGGAGGATTACACGAAGATGAAGGCGGCCGTGATGGGCGTGGTGCAGGCCCATTTCCGTCCCGAGTTCATCAACCGCCTCGACGAGATCGTCGTGTTCCGCTCGCTCGACAAGCGCCAGATCCGCCGAATCGCGCGCATCCAGATTACCGCGCTCGAGAAGCGCCTGGGCGAACGCCAGCTGCGCATGGAGGTCAGCGACAAGGCGCTCGACCTGCTCGGCAACGTCGGCTTCGACCCGGTCTATGGCGCGCGGCCATTGAAGCGAGCGATCCAGCAGCAGCTCGAGAACCCGCTGGCGAAGGAGATTCTCGAGGGCCGGTTCCAGCCCGGCGACACCATCCGCGTCGATGTCGAGGGCGGGCATCTGGTGTTCCGCAAGGCCTGAGCAAACACGCACGCGCGGCGCTGCGGCAACGCAGCGCCGCGCCCGGCGATCTTCGCTTCACGTCTTGAACCGGACCCCGGCATCCCTCATGTTGCGGGCGCTTCGTCATGCCCACGGAATCCGCCATGCCGATCTACGAGTTCGAATGCCCCGCCTGCGGCCATCGCTTCGAGCGCCTGCAGAAGCTGTCGGATGCCGATCCGACCGACTGTCCCGAGTGCAAGGGCACGGGCGTGCGCCGGCGCCTGACCGCGCCGGCGTTCCGCCTGGCCGGGGCGGGCTGGTACGAGACCGATTTCAAGAAGGACGGGGACGCGAAACGCAATCTCGCAAGCAAGGACGAGGCAGCGAAAGCCGACGCTGCACCGGCCTCGGGCGACGCGGTGAAGCCGGCGGCAGCGAAAACCGAGGTGGCGAAGCCGGCCGGCGGTGCGGGCGGCGATTCCTAGATTCCCGGCCCGGTGGGCCAGATCGCGAGCGGGCTAGGCTTCGTTCAGCTTTCGACTTCATACTGGCGCGACTTGTCGAGAGGAGATCGGGATGTTCAAGCCAGTCGCTGTTGCCGCCGGCATGATTGCGGGCGGATTCCTGTTGGCCACGGCCGCCGACGCGCAGCCGCCGCGGCCAGGCGCAGGCCCGGATCGTGATTCGGTGCGCTGCGAGAGCAAGGATTACCGACTCAATCGCTGCAACGTCGACTGGCGTGACGGACGCCTCGTGCGCCAGACCTCGTCTTCGCGCTGCGTGCGCGGCCAGAACTGGGGCGTGGACCGGCGCGGCCTGTGGGTCGATCGCGGTTGCGGCGGCGTGTTCGTCGAAGCCGGCCGCGGTCCCGGTGGTCCCGGACCGGGTCCGGGACCGGGCGGTCCGGGCGGCTGGCAGCCGGGTCCCGGTTGGGACGGCGATTTCCGCCTGACCTGCCAGAGCAACGACTTCCGCTACCGCATGTGCCAGATCGACATCGGCCCGGGCGGTCGCGTGCGCATCGAACGCCAGTTGTCCGAGACGGCCTGCATCGAGGGCCGCACCTGGGGCTTCAATCGCGCCGGCGTGTGGGTCGATCGCGGTTGCGCGGCCGTGTTCGGGGTTGATCGCCGCTGGCGTTGATCACACGCCCGCGCACGGTGTGACGAAAGGCCCGCCCTCCGGCGGGCCTTTCCGTTTGCGGCGCAGCAGCATCGGCTATAGCATTCCGCGCCTTTCCCCGGAGCCGTCCATGCGCACCCACTTCTGCGGCCTCGTCGATGAAGCGCTCATCGGCCAAGCGGTGACCCTGTGCGGCTGGGTCGATACCGTGCGCCTGCAGAGCCACGTCGCCTTCATCGACCTGCGCGACCACGAGGGCATCGTCCAGCTCGTCGTCGAACGGGAATCGGCCGAGGCATTCGCCCAGGCGGCCGGCATCGGTTACGAGTACTGCCTGCGCGTGACCGGCGACGTGCGTGCGCGCATCCAGGCGAACGACAAGCTGCGCAGCGGCAAGGTCGAGGTGCTCGCGACGCGCATCGACGTGCTCAACAAGGCGGAAAACCTCCCGTTCGCGCTGCACGAGAACCCGAGCGAGGAAACCCGCCTCAAGTACCGCTATCTCGACCTGCGCCAACCGGCGATGCAGCGCCGCATGCGCCTGCGCACCAGGCTCGTCTCGGCGCTGCGCCACTGGCTCGATGCACGCGGCTTCCAGGACATCGAGACGCCGATCCTGACCAAGGCCACGCCGGAGGGCGCGCGCGACTACCTCGTGCCGAGCCGCGTGCATGCCGGCGAGTTCTTCGCCCTGCCGCAGTCGCCGCAGCTGTTCAAGCAGCTGCTGATGATGGCCGGCTTCGACCGCTACTACCAGATCGCGCGCTGCTTCCGCGACGAAGACCTGCGCGCCGATCGCCAACCCGAGTTCACCCAGCTCGACATGGAGTTCGCCTTCGTCGAGGAGCGTGACGTGCAGGACGCGGTCGAGGCGATGATCCGCCACGTCTTCCGCGAAGTCGCCGACGTAGCCCTCGACGATCCGTTCCCGCGCATGACGTATGCCGAGGCGATGCGCCGCTACGGCTCGGACAAGCCCGATCTTCGCATCGCGCTTGAACTGGTCGACATCGCCGAACACGTGCGCCAGGTCGAGTTCAAGGTGTTCAGCGACCCGGCCAACGATCCTGCCGGCCGCGTTGCCGCACTGCGCGTGCCGGGGGGCGCCGCGTTCTCGCGCAAGCAGATCGACGACCTCGGCGCGCACGCCGCGAAGTACGGTGCCAAGGGTCTGGCCTGGATGCGCGTGGACGATCCGGCGAAGGGCCGTGACGGCATCCACTCGCCGGTGGCCAAGTTCCTCGACGACGGCGCGCTCGCGGCCGTGCTCGCGGCGACCGCGGCCGGGGCCGGAGACCTCGTGCTGTTCGGCGCGGGTCCGTACAAGACGGTCTGCGACGTGCTCGGCGCGCTGCGCCTGAAGGTCGCCGCCGACCTCGGCCTGGTCGAGAACACCTGGCGGCCGCTGTGGGTGGTCGATTTCCCGATGTTCGAGTACGACGCCGAGGCGCAGCGGTTCGTCGCCCTGCATCATCCGTTCACCGCACCCAAGATCGACGACGTCGCCGACCTCACCGCCAATGCCGCGAATGCGGTTTCGCGCGGCTACGACATGGTGCTCAACGGCAACGAAATCGGCGGCGGATCGATCCGCATCCACCGGACCGACATGCAGAGTGCCGTGTTCGAACTGCTCGGCATCGGCGCCGACGAGGCGAAGGCGAAGTTCGGCTTCCTGCTCGAGGCCCTGCGCTTCGGCGCCCCGCCGCACGGCGGCATCGCGTTCGGCATCGACCGCATCGCCGCGCTGATGGCGGGAACCGACTCGATCCGCGACGTCATCGCGTTCCCGAAGACGGCGAGCGCGCAATGCCTGCTGACGGCCGCGCCGTCGCCGATTCCGGCCGCCCAGCTGCGCGAACTGCACGTGCAGGTCGTCGAGGCGGCGAAGGACTGAGCTGCTACCGCACCGGCGGGGCGGAACGCGATGGACGAACATGTCATCCTGCTGCACGGCATCTGGATGCGTGGCTTCACGCTGGCGCCGTTCGCGCGTCGCCTGCGCGCGCAGGGTTTCGCCTCGGTCGAGACCTTCGACTACGCGAGCGTCGGCGCATCGCTCGATCACGCCATCGAGCGGTTGCAGTCGCGCATCGCGGCACAGGGGGGTGCCGTGCACCTGGTCGGCCACAGCCTCGGCGGCATGGTTGCCGTGGCCGCGGCCGCGCGTCGAACGGATCGGCGCGGCGGACGCGTGGTCTGCCTCGGCTCGCCGCTGCTCGGCAGCGCGGCCGCGCGCGGTCTCGGCCGCGTGCCGGTTGCGCGTCGCGCAATGGGGCGCAGCGCCGAGGTGCTCGCCAGCGGATTCGAGCGTTGGCACGGCGTCGGCGAACTCGGCGTGATCGCCGGGCGCACGCCGCTCGGGCTCGGCCGCTTCGTCGGCGCACTGTCGGGATTGCACGACGGCACGGTCAGCGTGGCGGAAACGCAGTTGCCCGGCATCACCGATCACTGCATCGTGGCAGCGACCCATTCGGGGCTCGTGTTCTCCGACGAGGTCGCGCGCCTCAGTGCGGCGTTTCTGCGCCACGGGCGCTTCCCGGCCGTGCAGGGCAGGGCATGAGCATGTCGATGCACTTCCGCCACGCCGCGGCGCAGCTGGTAAAGTCCGGGCTCGATTCGGGGGAAGGTCATTCCGCAGTGGCAGTCGGTTCGAGCGGGTCGCATGCCGCCGGTGGCGCCGGCCCACGCGTCGTGCGCGTGACGCGCATCCTCGGCATCGACCCGGGCAGCCAGCGCACCGGCATCGGCGTCATCGACGTGGCCGACGACGGGCGCACGGCGCATGTCTTCCACACCGCCCTCAACCTGCTCGGCAACGGCACCTTCCACCTGCGCCTGCGCCAGATCTTCGACGAGGTCAGCGCGATCATCGATGCGCATGCGCCGACCGAGGTCGCGATCGAGCGCGTGTTCATGGCCCGCAATCCCGATTCGGCACTCAAGCTCGGCCAGGCACGCGGCGCCGCGATCTGCGCGGCCGTCTGCCGCGGGCTCGCGCTGACCGAGTACGCGCCGAAGGAGATCAAGCAGGCCGTGGTCGGCGGAGGCAGCGCCGACAAGACCCAGGTGCAGCACATGGTCGGCGTTCTGCTCGGCGTGCCCGGCCGACTGCAGGCCGATGCGGCCGATGCGCTCGCGATCGCGCTGACCCATGCGCACACGCGTTCGAGCATCGAGCGCCTCGGCATCCCGCGCACGGCATGGAGGCGACGCCGATGATCGGTCGACTGCGCGGCATCCTCGTCGCCAAGCAGCCGCCGTGGATCGTGGTCGACGTCGGTGGCGTCGGCTACGAACTCGAGGCGCCGATGTCGACGTTCTACGACCTTCCCGAGACCGGGCGCGAGGTCACCCTGTGCACGCACTACGCCGTGCGCGAGGACACCGTCGCGTTGTACGGCTTCCTGCGCGAAGGCGAACGCAGCCTGTTCCGCGGCGTGCAGAAGGTCAGCGGCATCGGTGCCAAGACTGCGTTGGCCGTGCTCTCCGGCGTGTCGGTCGAGGAGTTCGCTCGCCTCGTGCAGGTCGGCGACATCGCCGCGCTGACGCGCATCCCCGGCATCGGCAAGAAGACCGCCGAGCGCATCGTCGTCGAACTGCGTGACCGCGTCGACGCGCTCTCGGTCGGCGGCGTGCCGGGCCTCTCCGGCAGCGTGCCGCAGGATCCGGTCAGCGAAGCGAGCGTCGCCCTGCAGTCGCTCGGCTACAAGCCGAACGAAGTGAGCCGCCTCGTCAAGGACGCGAGTGCGCCGGGCGACACGGCCGAAGACATCATCCGCAAGGCCCTCAAGGCCGCCCTGCGCTGAACGGAACGGACATGAATCACGACGCCAACGCGAACGGCATCCACGGCAAGCGCCTGCTCGCGCTGTGTTTCGGCGTGGTCGGCGTGGTCTACGGCGACATCGGCACGAGCCCGCTGTACGCATTCCGCGAGGCCTTCGGCCAGCACGGTGTCGAGGTCGGGCGCGAGAACGTGCTCGGCGTCCTCTCGCTGATCTTCTGGTCGTTGATCATGGTCGTCTCGGTCAAGTACGCGACCTTCATCCTGCGCGCAGACAACAAGGGCGAGGGCGGCATCATGGCGCTGATGGCGCTGGCCCAGCGCGGCGTGCGCAGCTCGCGCGTGCGCTGGATGCTGATGGTGATCGGGCTGTTCGGCGCAGCATTGTTCTTTGGCGACGGCGTGGTCACGCCCGCGATCTCGGTGCTGTCGGCGGTCGAAGGTATCGAGGTCGTCGCGCCGCAACTGCACCGCTTCGTCGTGCCGCTGACCGTGCTGATCCTGCTCGGCATCTTCGCGATCCAGAAGCACGGCACGAGCCGGGTCGGCCCGCTGTTCGCGCCGATCACGCTGATCTGGTTCATCACGCTCGGCGTGCTCGGTCTCTACGGCATCGTGCAGGAACCGCACGTGATCAGTGCGCTGAGCCCGCATCACGCGATCGTGTTCTTCGCCCACAACGGAAAGTTCGCCTTCTTCGCGATGGGCGCGGTCGTGCTGGCGATCACCGGCGCCGAGGCGCTGTACTCGGACATGGGCCACTTCGGCAAGAAGCCGATCCGCCTGGTCTGGTTCTTCCTCGTGCTGCCGTGCCTCATGCTGAACTATCTCGGCCAGGGCGCGCTCGTGCTGGCCGATCCGGCCAAGGCCGAGAACCCGTTCTACCTGCTCGTGCCGGAGGCCTTGCGCATCCCGATGATCGTGCTCGCGACGATGGCAACGATCGTCGCCTCGCAGGCGGTCATATCGGGCGCGTTCTCGATGGCGCGGCAGGCCGTGCAGCTCGGCTATCTGCCGCGCATGCAGGTCCTGCACACCTCGCGCGAGACGATCGGCCAGATCTACCTGCCGTGGATCAACCGCATCCTGCTCGTGCTGACGATCGCCGCGGTGCTCGGCTTCCGCTCGTCGGAAAACCTCGTCGCCGCCTACGGCCTCGCCGTGGTCGGCACGATGCTCATGAACACGATCCTCGTCGTCGTCGTCGCGCGGCGCATCTGGCACTGGAACCGCTTCTACGTCGTCGTGGTCGGCGTGCTGTTCCTCGGCATCGACCTCATCCTGCTCGGCGCGGTCGCCGACAAGATCGAGTACGGCGGCTGGTTCCCGCTTGCGCTCGGCATCATCGTTTTCACGCTGATGGCGACCTGGCGGCGCGGCAAGGACCTCGTCATGCGCGAGATGCGCCGTGCCGGCCTCGCGCTCGAGCCGTTCATCAGTTCGATCGCGATGCATCCTCCGGTGCGAGTCCCCGGCACGGCCGTGTTCCTTACCGCGAACCGCGACGGCGTGCCGAATGCCTTGCTGCACAACCTCAAGCACAACAAGGTGCTGCACGAGCGCAATGTCATCCTCAACGTCGAGATGCTCGACGAACCGGCCGCCGATCCGGGCCAGCGCATCAGCGTGTCGCCACTGGCCGACGGGTTCTACCTTGTCGTCGTGCGCTACGGCTTCGCCGAGGATCCCGACCTGCCGCTCGCGCTCGGCAGCGTCACCCAGTGCGGTTTCCCGTTCGACATGATGGACACGACGTTCTTCCTCAGCCGCGAGAGCATCGTCGCCACCGATCGCCCGGGCATGATGCTCTGGCGCGACCGCCTCTTCATGTTCCTCGCCCGCAATGCCTCTTCGGCGACTGCGTTCTTCCAGATTCCGGGCAACCGCCTGATCGAGCTCGGCACCCAGGTCGAGATCTAGTCGAAACGCGGTAGGAGCGCACCCGCGGATCGAGTCCGGGGCAGGCTCTGTGCGTGACCGTGGGGCGCTGCAGAAGAGCGGTCGCGCACAGGGTGCGCTCCTGCGAGGCAGGGTTTCGCGCGAACCCGCATAATTGCGCCCTCGCCCCTCGCCCCTCGCCCGATGAACGACCGCCTGATTGCCGCCGATGCCGACCGCGAGGACGAACTCCTCGAGGCGAGCATCCGCCCGCAGCGGCTCGGCGAGTATCTCGGCCAGGCGGCCGTGCGCGAGCAGCTCGCGATCTACATCGAGGCGGCGCGGCGACGCGGCGGTGCGCTCGACCACGTGCTCGTGTTCGGCCCGCCCGGTCTCGGCAAGACCACGCTCGCCCACGTCATCGCCAACGAACTCGGGGTCAACCTGCGCAGCACGTCGGGCCCGGTGCTCGAACGCGCCGGGGACCTCGCCGCGCTGCTGACCAACCTGCAACCGAAGGACGTGCTGTTCGTCGACGAAATCCACCGCCTGTCGCCGCTCGTCGAGGAGGTCCTCTACCCGGCGCTCGAGGACTTCCAGATCGACATCATGATCGGCGAGGGACCGGCCGCGCGCTCGATCAAGCTCGACCTGCCACCGTTCACCCTGATCGGCGCGACCACGCGCGCCGGCCTGCTGACGGCGCCGTTGCGCGACCGCTTCGGCATCGTCCAGCGTCTCGAGTTCTACACCACCGAGGAGCTGACCGCGATCGTGCGCCGCGCCGCACGCATCCTCGGCATCGCCTGCGACGCCGACGGTGCGGCCGAGATCGCGCGCCGCTCGCGCGGCACGCCGCGCATCGCCAACCGCCTGCTGCGGCGCGTGCGCGACTATGCGGAAATCCGTGCCGGCGGCACCATCACGCGCGAGGTCGCGATGGCCGCGCTGGAGATGCTCAAGGTCGACGCCGAGGGTTTCGACGCACTCGACCGTCGCCTGCTGACGACGATCATCGAGAACTTCGAGGGGGGGCCGGTCGGTGTCGAATCGCTGGCGGCGGCGCTCAGCGAGGAGCGCGGCACGATCGAGGACGTGCTCGAACCGTTCCTGATCCAGCAGGGCTTCCTGATCCGCACGGCGCGAGGGCGCATGGTCACGAACCGCACGTGGAGGCACTTCGGCCTGGTCGCGCCGCGGCGCGCCGGGGACCTGTTCGGCGCCTCGGCGGAAGCGAAGGGCGATGCGGGAGGGGGTTCCTGACATGGTCTCCGCGTGGCGGATGCGGCGATGACGAGGCGGGGAGACGATCGGGAGCGAAAGCCCGGCCGCAGGTCTTCAGCGGCGGCTCGAGGCGATCGTTCGCCTCGAGGCTTCAGTTGGCCCGTGCGCGTGTACTGGGAGGACACCGATGCGGGCGGGGTGGTCTACCATGCCGGCTACCTGCGCTTCCTCGAGCGCGCGCGCAGCGAGTGGTTGCGCGCCGCGGGCATCGGCCAGCAGGCCCTGCGTGAGGAACTTGGCATCGTCTTCGTCGTTCACAGCATCGATATCCGCTTCCACCGGCCGGCCCGGCTCGACGACGCGTTGACCGCCACGGTAGACGTGGAAGAACTGCGCAGTGCGAGCTTCAGCGTGCACCAGACCTTGTCGCGCGACGGCGAGGACGCCGTCCTCGTCGATGCGCGCGTGCGCATCGCCTGTCTCGACGCGTCGCACTGGCGGCCGCGTCCCATACCGGAATTCCTGCTCGAGGAGATCGCCCGTCAATGAATCATGAGCTCAACATCCTCGCCCTGATCTGGGGTGCCAGCCTGCCGGTCAAGATCGTGATGGCGATCCTGATCCTGTTCTCGATCGCTTCGTGGGTGATCATCTTCCGCAAGCAGGCCATGCTCTCGGCGGCGAACGCCGGCGCCAACGAGTTCGAGGAACGCTTCTGGTCCGGTTCGGACCTTGCTGCGCTGTTCAAGGACGTGACCGCGAGCGGCGACCGCATCGCCGGACTCGAGGCGATCTTCGAGTCGGGCTTCCGCGAATTCGCGCGCCAGCGCCAGCGTCGCGGGGTCGATGCGCGCAGCCTGCTCGAAGGCGCCCAACGTGCGATGCGCGTGACCCAGTCGCGCGAGGTCGACCGCCTCGAGCGCAACCTCGAGTTCCTTGCCAACGTCGGTTCGATCAGCCCGTACGTCGGCCTGTTCGGCACGGTCTGGGGCATCATGATCGCGTTCCAGGGCCTCGCCAACGTCAAGGAGGCGACGATCGCCATGGTCGCGCCGGGCATCTCCGAAGCGCTCGTCGCCACCGCGATGGGCCTGTTCGCCGCGATTCCGGCCGTGTGGGCCTACAACCGCTTCGCCAGCCGCGTCGAGCGCGTTGCCCTGCGCTACGAGACCTTCCTCGAGGAGTTCTCGTCGATCCTGCAGCGCCAGGCCCATGTCGATGACTGAGCGAAACCCCGCACGCCGGCGAGCGGCGTTGCAACGATCGCATGACGGCGTGGTCGCGTCCGCGCCCGCCCTGCCCGGAGCCGCCTGATGCAGCACAGCTACAGGAACCGCAAGCGGCGCAAGCTGAAGGCCGAGATCAACGTCGTGCCGTACATCGACGTCATGCTCGTGCTGATGATCATCTTCATGGTCACCGCGCCGCTCATGAACCTCGGCGTCGACATCCAGCTGCCGCAATCCACCGCGACCGCGATCCAGAACGAGAAGGAGCCGGTCGTGGTCAGCGTCGACCAGGACGGCCGGTGGTTCCTGACCATCGGAGCCGGCACCCGGGAAGCGATCGACGAGGACGTCCTGGTCAACAAGGTTTCAGCTTTCGTGCGCCAGAATCCGCAGGTTCCCGTGATGATCGGCGGCGACGAGCGCGTGGACTACGGCCAGATCTACAGGGCCATGGCGGCGCTGCAGCGCGCCGGAGTGCCGAAGGTCGGACTGATGAGCCAGCCGGTGCAGGCGCCGGCGAAGCGTTGATGCCGGCATGATCGAAAGCTTCGCAGACAAGCTGCGTGCGGTTGCCTGGTCGCTGCTGTTGCATCTCGCGATCGTCCTGTTCGTGCTCGGAGGAATCTGGTGGACGCGCGAAACGCGACCGGTGGTCATGCCGGGACCGATCATCGAGGCGACCCTGGTCGGGCCGACCGCCGGGCCGAAGCCGTCCTCGCGCCGCACGACGCGGCAGACGCCACCGAAGCCGGTCGAGCCGAAGCCCGAGCCGCCGAAACCGGAAGAGGCGCCGCCGCAGCCGACACCGCAACCCGAGCAGGCGCCGCCGCCGGCGCCGCCGAAGCCCGACACGGTCGACCAGCAGAAGGTCGCCGCGCTCGCCCAGCAGAAGGCCGAGCAGGCGAAGAAGGAGCAGGAAGAGAAGATCCGCCAGCGCCAGATCGAACTCGAGCAGGAACAGAAGGCCGAGGCCGAGCGCGCCAAGCAGCTCGCCGAGATCCGCAAGCAGCGCGAGGCAGCGGCGAAGAAGGTCGCGCTCGAAAAGGCCAGGCTCGAACAGCTGCAGGATCTGCAGGCGTCGCAGCAGAAGGCCGAGCGCGAGCGACCGAGCGTGGAAACGCCGCACGAGGCCGAGCAGGCGACGACCGGCGCCGGCGGAGAGGACGACAGCCTGGCCGCGCGCTACGCGGCGGCGATCCAGGCGCAGGCGGTCAGTCAATGGCGACGCCCGGAGGGCATCACCTCGGTCGTCTGCGACATCCGCATCGTGCAGATTCCCGGTGGCGACGTGATCTCGGCCGCGGTACAACCGAACTGCACGGCCGACGAGTTGACGCGTTCCTCGATGGAAGCGGCCGTGCGCGAACGGCCATTGCCGTATCGCGGTTACGAAGAGGTGTTCCGCCGCGAAGTCATCCTGACGTTCTGTTACCCGCGATCCGAATGCCCGCAGTAGGCACGGACCGCGGCCGTGCATTCGCCCGGCACGCGTTCCGGGCTGCCGGCGCTCCCCGCTCCCTTCATCCGGACAAGGCCCTTCGATGATGCGAATCCGCCACGAACTCCTTCTTTTCCTGCTCGCCGCGTTCGCGCTCGTGCTGCCCGCGCAGGCCCAGGACCCGCTCAAGATCTCGGTCCCCGAGGGCACCGAATCGGCCACTCCGATCGCGGTCGTGCCGTTCGCGTTCGAGGGCGCCGGCCTGCCACCCGAGACCGACGTTGCCGACGTCATCCGCAACGATCTGGCCCGTTCCGGCCAGTTCCGCACGCTCGGCAAGAACGACGTGGTCGAGTTCCCCGTGCGCGGCGCCGACGTCAAGTTCGGCACCTGGCGCATGCTCAAGCAGAACTACCTGCTGATCGGCCGCGTCGCCGATGCCGGTGACGGCGCCCTGCGCGTCGAGTTCGAGCTGTTCAACGTCGCGTCGGGATCTTCGATGCTGGCGCTGTCGATGACCGGCCAGCGCACCGCGATGCGCGATGTCGCCCACCAGGTCGCCGACCTCGTCTACGAGAAGATCCTCAACGTGCGTGGTGCATTCTGGACGCGCGTGGCCTACGTGACCTCGGTCGGCACGGGCCAGAACACGCAGTACGCACTGATGGTCGCCGACTCCGACGGCTTCAATCCGCAGACCGTCGTGCGCTCGCGCGAACCGCTGCTGTCGCCGGCCTGGTCGCCGGACGGCCGTCGCCTCGCCTACGTCTCGTTCGAGCGCGGCAACTCGTCGATCTACGTGCAGGACCTGTCGACCGGCTCGCGCGAGCTCGTCTCGTCGAGCAAGGGCATCAACGGCGGCCCCGCATTCTCCCCGGATGGCACGCGCCTCGCGCTGACCCTGTCGGTCGGCGGCAATCCGGACATCTACATCATGGACCTCGCCAGCAAGCGCACGACCAAGGTCACCAACCACTTCGCGATCGACGTCGAGGCGGTCTGGACCGCGGACGGCCGCAGCCTGGTCTTCACTTCGGATCGCTCGGGTAAACCGCAGCTTTACCAGGTGCCGGTGTCGGGCGGCGACGCCACCCGGATCACGTTCCAGGGTCAGTACAATGCGCGCGCCAGCCTGTGCTGCGACGGCAAGAAGATCGCCATGGCGCAGGGCAGCGGAAACGTGTATCGTATTTCGGTTTTGGAGCGCGCCACCGGCACTTATCGCGAGATATCGACCGGCAGCGTGGACGAATCGCCGAGTTTCGCACCGAACGGAAGCATGGTGCTGTACGCCGCGACGGAGGGTCCCCGTGGCGTGCTCTATTCGGTCTCGGCCGACGGCAGGGTTCGCCAGCGCCTCGTGCTCTCCGACGGTGACGTCCGCGAGCCGGCCTGGGGTCCGTTCCGCCAGCGCTGAGAACACCCATAACGGCCGGACCACCGGCCGGGCCTCGAAACCGTTTGCCACTGTCCCAACCCAAACCAACCTTGACTACCGATTGAGGGGAACACTCATGAAGAATGCAGTTCGCGTCCTTGTTGCGGTCATGCTCGTCGCCGGCGTTGCGGCGTGCAAGAAGAAGGCCGTCAAGCAGGCCCCGGCGACCACCGACAACACCACCCAGACCCAGACCAATCCGGCCGACACGAGCGGTCGCTACACCGTTGACAGCCTCGACACCGATGCCTGCCTGCGCCAGCGTGTCGTCTACTTCGACCTCGACCGCACCGAGATCAAGTCGGAGTTCCAGGCCCAGATCGCCTGCCACGCCGAATACCTGCGCCAGTTCAAGGGCGCACGCGTGACCCTCGAGGGCCATGCCGACGAGCGCGGCACGCGCGAGTACAACCTCGGCCTCGGCGAGCGTCGCGGCAACGCGGTGCAGTCGGCGCTCGGTTCGGCCGGTGCGATGGCGGGCCAGCTCAACGTCGTCAGCTACGGCGAAGAGCGTCCGGTCGACCGTGGCCACGACGAGTCGGCGTGGGCGAAGAACCGCCGCGTCGAGATCGTCTACACCAGCGCGCAGTAAGCAATGATGCCTCGCCGGTTTGCCGCAGCGGGTTGCGTGTCGACGATGGTGGTCTTCGCGATCGCCATCGCCACGCCCGCGTTCGCCCAGCAGCGCCTCAGCCTCGCCGAGCGCGTCGAGCGACTGGAACAGCAGTCCTCGTCGCGCGCCGGCGGCGTCGATCTCGTCAACCAGAACCAGGAGCTGCAGGCGCAGGTCCAGGCACTGCTCGGCCAGATCGAGGAACTGAAGCACCAGCTCGGCGAGATGCAGCAGCGCGGCAAGGACCAGTACATCGACCTCGATACGCGCCTCGGCCGTCTCGAGGGCGGTGGCGGACGCGCGCCGGCGACGTCATCGACGCCGGCCGCGCCGGAACTGCAGGACATCCAGCTCGGCTCGCCCGCGCGCGATGCCGGCACGCTGACGCCCGAGGATGCGGCGCTGGCGGTGCCGGC
>JAFLDX010000033.1 GCA_017302215.1 Lysobacterales bacterium | reverse complement strand
TGTTGCAGGGACCGTCTTGCGTCTTGTCGTATGCTGTTTCATGGGCTCGCCCTCGCTGTCGTTGGCAACGCAAAGATGCCACCGTGGCGCATCGACGCCTCGGCGGGGGCGAGTCCATCCAATTACATGTATCGGGCTGGACGGTTGCGCACAGGGTGCGTTCCTACATGTATCGCGCTGGACGGTCGCGCACGGAACCTGCCCTGGACACGAACAGGGATACGCGCCCATGGCGTGGAGCCGGGCGATCGGTGCGACCGCCGGCACGGCATTCGGCGGCGATTCGACGGTGCACCGCGTGTGCGATCCGTGACGGCGCTGTAGGAGCGCACCCTGTGCGCGAATCCGGCATCGCGCAGGGTGCGGTTGCGCACAGAGCTTGCCGCGGGGGCGATCCGGGGGCGCGCCTACGGTCGTGCTCAACGCGGGCGCGCAGGAATGCCGGGCGGATCGGCGGCATCCGCGGCCTGGCGCAACCACGGCACCGCGGCCGCGCCGCGGTTGTTCCAGTTGAAGCGTCTTGCCGTCGAGCGCGTGCGCGCGCAGGCCGGTGCATACGAAGCCTCGATCGCATCGAGGCGCGCATCGAACGCGGCCTGCTTCGCCGCGTCGGTCTCGAAGTAGCGTGCGAGCGCGACCGGCAGGCCGAGCTCGACGGTGTGCGCGTCGCTGTAGGCGCCGTCGCTGTCCTGCAGGGCGATCAGGCGATCGAGCGTCGCCTGCGACGAGGACCAGTACCACGCGATCTGGCCATCCGCACCGCTGCAGTCGTCGCGCCACGGTGTGCCGGCGCGCGCGATCGTCGCGGGCGCGATCCAGCCGTGCTTCTCGAGGTAGGCTCCGAACGCCGTGATCATCGGCGGGATACGCGCGTCCGCCGTCACCAGCCACGCATGCCACAGGCCGTCGATGATGTTCTCGCTCATCCACGGCGAGGCGCCGCGGAGGTCGGTGCCCGCGTTGTAGTCGGCGCCCTCGTGGCGCTGCCAGCTGTGTCGCCAGGCGCCGTCGTTGCCGAGGCCGTCCGGATTCGCGCGCTGGTGGTCGTCGAGCCAGCCGATGCGTTCGCCGATGTGCTCGCGCAGCGAGGCATCGCCGGTCAGCTCGTAGGCGGCGACGGTCGCCAGCAGGCCGAGGCCGGCATGGCGTTCGGTGAAGGCCTGGTCGACTTTCGTGTACGGGCCGTTGAGTCCGCTCCAGCCACCGGTCTGCCAGATCGCCATCATGTTCCGGACGAGGGCATCGTCGTGCAGGCTGTCGTCGCCGGCGAGTCCGAGCGCGAGCACGATCGGTTCGACGTAGACGTACTTCGCGTCGCACGGATTGGCCTTGAGGAAGCGCCAGCCGCCAGCGCAGCGATCGCCGCCGCGCACGAGCTGCGCCATGTAGAAGCGGTAGCTTTCGAGTGCCGCGCGCAGGTGTTCCACGCGGCCGCTGCGCACGTAGAGCTTGAACAGCGTGCTCGGGCGGTCGAACAGCCAGGCCGTCGAGTCGCTCGTCGGCAGGGCGGCTGCCCACTCGAACTGCGTTTCGACATAGCGATCGTAGGCAGTGTCGTTCTCGATCGGTTGCTGCGGACCGGCGATCAGCGAGCGCGCGAGCCAGCGCGGGTCGAGTGTGGCCAGCACGGCCGGCATGCGCAGCCCGTTCGACGAGTCGACGAGGCCCTCGGCGTACGGCACCGCGGCGAGGTTCGCCGCGCGTCGCGTGCCGGTCTCGAAGCGCAACGGTGCGGACTTCATCGCATCGGCGCCGATCTGCACGCGCACTGCGCGCACGCTGCCGTCGCGGAAATGCCAGCGCAACGTCGCGCTGACGGCGGCCGGCACTTCCTTGCCGGCGGCATCGACGATGCGCACGAGCGCGGGGTCGGTCAGTTCACCCGGTGCGAACGGGATGCCGAAGCTGATGCGCGTGGTCGGCGCGGGCGTGGTGCCGGTGGCGTGCAGCGTGACATGGGTCCGCGTATCGATCGCAACGGTCGCGTGTGCGGGAGCGGTGACCGCCGCGGCGAAGACCAGCAGGACGGCGAGGCGCCGGAGGCCACCCACGGCGAGCCGATGGGCACGAGCACCGCGTGCGTGGTCTGGGCTTCGTTGCATCGCGCACCTCCCGAAGTTCGATTCAAGCGGGTGGCTTTCTCGCGATGAAGTCGACGCTGGTGATGCACAGGCGCTCGGGCGGGATCGACGCGAACTGCGCATGCACCGGCGTCGCCGCGAGTTCGCGCAGGCGCCGTTCGCTGGCCTTGGCCGTGTCGAGTTCGATCGCGAAGCCGGCTGCGCGCGCGCGGTCGACGAAGACGTGCGCGCGCAAGCGGTTCTGGTAGAGGAAAGCGTTGTTCCATTGCGCCCATTCGTCATCGGAGTAGCGCAGGTAGTGGAGCTGGTCGATGCGGCGGTCGACGTAGGCGTAGTGATCACCGCAGTTGACCGAATGGAACATCACGCCGCCCGGCACGAGGATGCGCATGCCCTCGGCGTACAGCGCGTCGACGACGTCGGGCGGAACGTGTTCGAGCACGCTGTTCGAGAACATCGCGTCGACGCTCGCCCCGGCCAGCCCGCTGCGCGTCGCGTCGGCCGGCGCGTGGTAGGCGATGACGCCGTCGCTCAGCGCATCGAGCTCGAGCGTGCGCGCGGCGGTGCCGAGGAGTCGTGCATGACGGCCACGCACCTCGGCGGCATCCGTACCGGTCGCCTCGGCGATGACGTCGACCGCGCTGCCGAGTCGTTCGATGCAGGCGCGCAGCAGGTCCGGCTTGAGATGGCGATTGAGATCGACCGTGGTGACGCGGGCCGCGCCGGCCAGGGCCAGCGCGAGCGGGAATGTCGGGTACCAGCCGCTGCCGATCTCGAACAGGTGCCGGCCCGCGACGGGCACGCCCGCATCGCGCAGGTGGCCGACCATGATTCGCCAGTCCTCGACCTTGCTGTCGAATTCGCGGGCGAAGTCGCCGAGGCCACCGAAGCGGCGCTGCAGTGCGTAGTGCAATGCCGCCCCGCGCGGCAGCACGCCGAGCACCTTCTGCACTCGGCCCTTCAGTTTCCAGTGCATCGCGGGTTCGCGTCTTGATCGTTGGGGAAGGGAGGGCAGGCCATCGCGAGCTCAGGGTGCCTGGTCGGTCAGTTCGACGACGAAGCCGTTGCCGCCGCCCTCCACGTCGAGGCGCCAGCCCGAGCGGAACTCGGCTGCGTCGCGCGTGGACCATTCCAGCGTGGTCAGGGTTGCGTCGGCCGGCTCGACGACGCGGATGCGCAACGCACCGGCGCGCGCTTCACGTCCGTCCACGACCGGTTTCACCGGCACGTTGACCTGGAACACCGCGCGCGTGCCGGGTGCGGTCGCGTAGCGGTCCTCGACGCGCAGCTCGCGACCGCGGAAGCGGACCGTACGCTTCCACGACTCGACGCCGCCGCCCTGCGCATAGGCTGGCGTGAGGTCGGCGGTCGCCTCGACTTCGCCGGTCGTCGCATCGAGGCGTGCGATGGCGAGCTTCGACACGGTGCCCTCACGCTGGCGGATGATGTTGCCGTCGCGCTCGAAACGCACGACGTTGTGCACGTCGGTGCCCTGCTGGATGCCGCTGTGCGACCAGATGTTCTCGGTCACGGCGAGCCAGTCGCGCGCGAACAGCGTGAACGCGCCCTGGTCCTGGTGCGCATGGCTCTCGAGATAGGGCCCGGCGCCGAACCCGAACCACATTGCGTCGCGGTCCCAGCCGGTGCGGGCGAACAGGCGGCCGACGCCGCGCGCGTGGTAGGCGCGCTCGGCCGGAGGCTCGCGCACTTCGCCGGCCGGCAGCAGGTCGTAGCGGTAGTTGAAGCCGTGGGTCATCTGCTTGATCGAGATCGCACCGAGCCACCACGAGGCCAGCGCGCGCGCTGCGTCGTCGTTGCTCACGCTGCGCGCCTCGAGCACGAGCCGGCGGTGGTAGTCGTAGAGCTCGGGCTGCGACACGCGCGACTGGTCGCCGATCGGGGCGAACCGGTCGAGCGTGGGCATCGTGGCGTGCACCCAGAAGCGGATGCTGTCGGAGAGGTGCGGGCTCGCGTTGCCGAGGTCCTCGCCGGTCGAATCCTTCCACAGCCGGTACAGCGAGAACAGGCGCATGTGCGCGGCCCCGTAGCCGGTGCCTTCGAGGCTGCCGCCGCCGGGCAGTTCGGCGTAGTAGGCCTTGAGCGGCGGCAGCTTCTCCTTGCGCAGGAACTCGAGCCAGCGCGGGCTGCCGCTGGCGAGCGCCCAGCTCATCGTCGCCTCGACGAAGCTGTAGTAGTAGTTGTTGCCCGGGTTTTCGATCGACCAGCCGGTCCACTCGGCGGCCGTCTCGCCCCAGCGCGCCGACTTCGGGTTCCAGACGTTGCCGATGGCCTGCTCCGCGTAGGCCGACCACTGCGCGCGCTGGTCGTCGCCGAGCCGATCAGCACAGGTCGCGAAGGTCTGGGCGAGCGCGCCGATCATCGGACCGACTTCGAGGTAGGAGTCGCCGGCCACGGCCGGACGCTGGCCCTGGGCGATGCGCGCGCGCGCCTCGTCGACCTGCTTCTGCACCATGCCGACCGCGGTATCGCAGTAGCGGCCAAGGTTGGCGATCCGCGCCATCGCAACCGCATCGACCGGCGAGAATTCGTAGCCGGGGCTGCCCGAGACGGCCTGGTCGACCCAGTCCTTGAAGCGCTTGTACGCCGCCGATTTCTGCTCGACGTAGGCGTAGTCGAGGACGAGCCCCTCGGCTCGCAGCGACGCGGCCGAGCCGAGCAGGGCACACGCCGCGAGGATCGCGCGGGGGAAGCATCGGGTGGTCATCGGCATCGACTCCGGCTGGAGGGTGAGGTCAGGCCGCGAGCCGGCGTTCCCACGCCAACGCGGTGCGGACGATGAAATCGAGGTCGTCATGGCGCGGCTTCCAGCCGAGCAGCGCGCGCAGGCGTTCGCTGCGCGCGATCAGGCCCGGCGGGTCGCCGGCACGCCGCGGTTCCTCGACGACGTCGAGCGCATGGCCGCAGGCGCGTTCGACCGCGCGGATGACCTCGCGCACGCTGTAGCCGTGGCCGTACCCGCAGTTCAACGTGGCCGAAGCGCCGCCGTCGCGCAGGTGGTCGAGCGCGCGCAGGTGCGCGTCGGCGAGATCGTCGACGTGGATGTAGTCGCGGATGCAGGTGCCGTCCGGCGTCGGGTAGTCGGTGCCGAACACGGCGAGCGCCGGGCGCCGGCCGAGCGCCTGCTCGCAGGCGACCTTGATCAGCAGCGTCGCGTTGCGCGTGGACTGCCCGATGCGCCCGCCCGGATCGGCGCCGGCGACGTTGAAGTAGCGCAGGATGACGTGGCGCAACGGCGTCGCCGCCGACAGGTCGCGCAGCATGTGCTCGCTCATCAGCTTCGACATGCCGTACGGATTGATCGGCGCCGTCGGCGTGTCCTCGCCGGCCTCGCCCGAAGCCGGCATGCCGTAGACCGCCGCCGTCGACGAAAACACGAACTGCCGCACGCCGGCCGCTTCGCAGCTGGCCAGCAACGCACGCGTCGCGCAGGTGTTGTTGCCGTAGTACTTGAGCGGATCGCGCACGGACTCGGGCACGATCGTGTGCGCGGCGAAGTGCATCACCGTGCGGATGCCGCGTTCGCGCAGCAGGCCCTCGACGAGGCTGCGGTCGCCGACGTCGCCGCGCACGAGCTCGACGCCGAGCAGGGCCTCGCGGAAGCCGCTGGAGAGATCGTCGAGCACGACCACCGGCTCGCCGCGCGCGACCAGCTGGAGCACGACATGGCTGCCGATGTAGCCGGCCCCTCCGGTCACGAGGATCGGCGTCATCGTCGACCGCCGCCGCAGCGCTGCCGGCGCCTCATCGGGTGTACGCGACACGCAGGTACGCCGCGTTCTCGTCGAACGATTCCGCGCCGATGCCGGCGTGCCGCTCGTTGCGCGACAGGTCGACGCGCCAGCGCCAGTGCCGGCTCAGCTGCTGGGTGAGGTAGAGGCCGTAACGGTGGTCGCGGTCACTGATGTCGTCTTCCGTGTAGCGCCGTCGCAGCACTTCGCCGGTCACGCCGAGGGTCAGCAGCGGGCGCAGCAGGTAGCCGAGGTTCAGCCCGGCGCCGACTTCGTCGCGGTCGGCGGCCAGCACGACCGCCTGCTGTTCGTAGCGGAAGCTGCCTCCGTGCACGGTCGATGCGAGGTTGAAGCGCGCGCCCTGGAACAGGTAGCTCGCCTCGAGGCGGCGCTCGCGGTAGACGTCGGCACCGATTGCCTCGCCGCCGATGCCGACGCCGCCGAGCCCGAGGTCGAACGCGCCGCCGCCTTCGGCGATCGCGCTGACCGCGTCGGAGTACTGCCAGGCGAAGGCGAGGCCGAACGTGCTGCGCTCGGTCGTGCGCCAGTCCACCGAGGCGCGTGCGAGCGGCCCCGAGACGTCGCCACCGCTCGCGAAATCGAGCCGCGACCAGCCGAGCGATGCGCCGAGGTCGAAGCGCGAAAGCGTTTGCGTGTATCCCGCATAGGCCGCGTAGCGCCGGTAATCGCGCGCGACGAGGTCGTCGTCGAAGTCGATGTCCTGCGCTTCGAGGTTGCCGGTCAACTGGCGCGTCGCACCGAGCTCCCAGCGAAAGCGCTGGGCGAGGCCCAGGCGACGCGAGTCGAACGCGCCGGTTTCCTCGGCGTAGCTGTCGATGTAGCGCGCCTCGGTCTGGCTCTGGAGCGTCGGCGAGAGACGCAAGCGCAGGGTCGGCCCGGTCGTGAACACGTTCGTCTGCTGCAGGTTGCCCGGCACATCGGGGTCGCGCAGGCTGACCGGGTAGAGACCGAGGTTGTCGCTGAAGGTCCAGGCCAGGCGTTCGGGGACGATGTTCCAGTTGACGTTGCCGTTGAGCGTGCCGCGGAACTCGCTGCCGAACGTGCCCTCGAGGTAGTTGCGGTACTCGAGCACGCCGGTCACGGCCGCCTGCACGGCCGATCCGTCCTCGCTGAGGCTGAAGTCGAGATGCGGGATCAGCACCGTCTCGTCGATCGGTTCGAGTGGCGTCAGCGTGATGTTGTCGCTGCGCAGGATGCCGAGCTCGAGGGTGTAGTCGAGGCGCAGCGCGGCGGCGTCGTGGCACGCGCCGATGAGCAGCGCGGCGACGGTCACGCGGAACATGGGGCGCATGTCGGACCTCCGATGCCTCGTCAGGGCAACTGGTTGAGCACGATGCCTGCGAGCTTGGTCGACTCGAAGTTGGCCATCACCTTCTGGATCGAGCCCGGCGTGTCGCGCCCGCTGCCGGCGACGAGCACGACAAAGTCGACCAGGTCGGCGAGGATGCGCGCGTCGGGCGAGCCTTTCACCGCGGGGCCGTCGAGGAACAGGTAGCGGTCCGGATAGCGGCTGCGCAGCGAATCGAGCATCGCGCGCATGCGGAAGGACGAGAAATATTCGCCGCCCATCTCGCGCTGACGCCCGGCCGGGATCAGGCGCAGGCGAGGAATGCCGGTGTGGTAGAGGATCTTCTCCACGCCGAGCGCGGGATGGTCGAGGTAGTCGATCAGGCCGCCGTTGGCCGGATCGATGCCGAGCGAACCGTGCTGCGAGGGATGGCGCAGGTCGCAGTCGATCAGCAGGGCGGTCTTGGCCTCGTCGAACGCGAACGCCGCGGCCAGGTTGCGGGCGACGAAACTGCCGCCCGACTTCGAGCTGATCGGCGCGACCATCGTGATGAAGTTCTGGTCGCCGCCGAGCGCGAGCAGGCGCGTGCGGATCTCGCGGAACGCATCGGCCTGGTGGCGCACCGAGTCGTCGCGGTGGATCAGCCGGCGTTCCTCGAGCACGCGGCGCGTGAGGGCATGCGGTTCGACGATGCGTGCGATCGAGCGCGTCGCAGTCGTGCGCCGCGCGATCTCGCCGGCGGCCGCGCTCAACGCGGCGCCGACGTGGTCCGGCATGTCGCCGTCGGGCGGAGTCGGAGCGGTCATTGGTTGCGCAGCCTCAGCCAGTAGGTGAACGCGTACGCGGCGAACACGCCGAGCACGACGAGGAAGGCGAGGCCGATGCGCGCGCGATCGCGCAGGCGTTCGCGCGCCGTGGCATAGGTCGGCACCGTGGCCAGCACGCTGATCCCGGTCGCGCGCTCGAGCTGGCGCGCCGAGCGCACGCGCGGATCGAAGCGCACGAGGGCGAACAGCAGCGCGAGCGGAATCGCGACGGCGAGGGCGAGACCGGCGCCGGCGAAGTGGGCGAGGCGCAATCCGGACGGGCGCAGCGGCAGGATCGCGGGGTCCTGGATGCGGAACGTGAGGCCGCGCTGTTCCTGGTCGAGCACCATCGACACGCGCGCGTTCTCACGGCGGCGCAGCAGGTCCTGGTAGATGTCGCGGTTGACTTCGTAGTCGCGGGTCAGCTCGGCGAGTGCGCCTTCGGACGCCGCGATGCGCCGGCTGCGATCGAGCTCGGCGTCGAGCATGCCTTCGCTGCTCGACATGCGTGAACGCGTCGCCGCGATCTCGCGGCGCAGTTCGGCAAGGCGCAGCTTGAGCTCCTGGTACAGCGGATTGAACTGCGCATTGTCGAACGGCGTCTGCCCGCCCGCGGCGGCCGGCTGGTTGCGCCGCGATTCCTCTTCGGCGAGCTGGCGCTGCACGTCCTGCATCTGCATGCGCGTGCGCACGACATCGGGATACTGGTCGGTATAGGTCAGCAGCAGGCGATCGAGCTGGGCCTGCAGCTCGATCAGCTGCGCGCGGTAGAGCCCGGCGCGGGTCTGCACGGCGGTGACCTCGGATTCGCCCGACAACTGCGCGACCAGGGCCGACTCGCGCGACTGCTGTTCCATCAGGCTCATGCGCGCCTGCTCGACCTGGGTGCGCAGCGCACCGATGCGCGCGTTCGCATCGGTGGCACTGCCGGGCTGCGCATCGGCGTGCGCCGAGCGGTACTTGAGCAGGTCGTCCTCGGCGTCGGTCAACTTCTTGTGGTAGTCGTTGACCTGGCTGTCGATGAATTCGAAGGCTTCGCGGCTCTCGCGCTCCTTCGCGGCCTTGCTCTCCTCGATGAACTGCTCGGCGAAGCGCTTGGTCACCTCGAAGGTGCGGTGCGGATCGGAATCCCGATAGGTGATCTGCACGAGTTCGGGACGGGCACTCGCCACCGTCGTGCGGTCCTTGATCTGCTCCATCAGGCGGTCCTGCTCGAGCGCGCTCGGCTGCTCGGCCAGCCAGCCGCCGTGCTCGAGGATGTCGTTCAGGACCTTGCGGCTGAACACGACCTGCCGCGCGATGCCGACATGATCGGTGACGCCGGTCGGCTCCGCGCGGCCTTCGAGCAAGGGCTGGATGATGTCGCTGCCCTGGGCCAGGATCGTCGTCGAGGCCGTGTACGAGCGCGGCCACAGGATGCCGACCGCGAGCCCGGCCAGCGCGATCACCGCGAACAGGATGGCCATGGCGACGCCGTAACGGCGCAGCTCGCGCACGAACACCGGCAACATCTCGGTTACCGGGGCGATCTCGTTGTTCATGCGAAACGGTCCATGGGCTGCGTCGGCTGCGACGTCGTCAGAACGAGCGCTCCGGCACGGTGATGACGTCGCCGGGCTGCACGTCGTAGTTCGTGCCGAGCTCGCCCTTCTGCAGGATGCGGTCGAGGCGCACCGCATAGGCCTTCGTCGAGGCGCCGTCCTTGCGATAAAGCTCGGTGCGGTCGGCGGCGGCGAACTCGTTCGTGCCGCCGGCGGCGAGCACGGCGTCGAGCACGGTCATGCCCTGCCGGTACGGCACCGAGATCGGCGTGCGCACGGCGCCGGTCACGCGCACGCGCGAGAGGTACTCGTGGCTGCGCAGCTGGTCGACGATGACGGTGACCTGCGGATTGCGCACGTAGGCCTCGAGCTTCGTCTTGATTTCGGCGGAGACTTCCTCGGGGGTCTTGCCGCCGGCTTCGACGTCGCCGACCAGCGGCACCGAGATCTTGCCGTCCGGGCGCACCGGAACGGTCACGTTGAGGTCGGGGTTCTGCCAGACCGCCACGCGCACGCTGTCATCGACGCCGATGCGGTAGGCATCGACGGCCTGGGCCTGGGGATTGACGGTCGGGGCATCGCCCGGACGCGGGCCGGAGGCACACCCGGCGAGCAAGAGCAGCGAACCGCAGATGACGGACAGCCAGAGCGACTTCATGAGAACCCCTCCCCCGTTCAGCCAAGACTGTGAAACGTATCACAGTTTTCAGGCAGTTCATCCGATCGCGCCTCGCGCCGTTCCCCGCGGAATCCGGCCGTGCGGGAGCGGCTTCAGCCGCACTGCCCGGCGATCGGATCGTCCCTAAGCACCATAGTACCCGCGATACCACGACACGAAGTTTGCCACGCCGACCTCGACCGGAGTGGTCGGCGCGTAGCCGGTGTCATGCGCGAGCTCGGCCACGTCCGCGCAGGTGTCCGGAACGTCGCCGGGCTGCAGCGGCAGCAGGCGCTTTTGCGCCTTGCGCCCGAGGCAGTCCTCGATCACCTCGATGTAGCGTGCCAGTTCGACCGGCTGGTGGTTGCCGATGTTGTAGACGCGATACGGCGCCGACGACGAACCCGGGTTCGGTTCGAGCGCGTCGAACGCCGGGTCGGGAGTCGGCACGCGGTCGAGCGTGCGCATCACGCCCTCGACGATGTCGTCGACGTAGGTGAAGTCGCGCGTGTGCCGGCCATGGTTGAACACGTCGATCGGTTCGCCGGCGAGGATCTTGCGCGTGAACAGGAACAGGGCCATGTCCGGCCGACCCCATGGCCCGTACACGGTGAAGAAGCGCAGGCCCGTGGTCGGCAGTCCGAACAGATGGCTGTAGGTGTGCGCCATCAGCTCGTTGGCCTTCTTGGTCGCCGCATACAGGCTGACCGGATGATCGACCGCATCGCGCACCGAGAACGGCAGCTTGCGGTTGGCCCCGTAGACCGAACTCGACGACGCGTAGACGAGGTGTTCGACACCGCCGTGGCGACAGGCCTCGAGGATGTTCGTGAAGCCGACGATGTTGCTGTCGATGTAGGCGTGCGGGTTCTCCAGCGAGTAGCGCACGCCGGCCTGGGCGGCGAGGTTGACCACGCGCTGCGGCCGGAAGTCGGCGAACGCGCGCGCCATCGCATCGCGGTCCTCGAGCGCCGCGCGCACGAAGCGGAAGCCCGCGTGGGGCGTCAGTCGCGCGAGCCGCGCCTCCTTCAGCGTCGGATCGTAGTAGTCGTTGAGGTTGTCGTAACCGAGCACCTCGTCGCCGCGCGCGAGCAGGCGCTGGCCGAGGGCCGAACCGATGAAGCCGGCGGCGCCGGTGACGAGGATGCGCATGGAACCCATCTCTCCTTGCCGCGACGGGACGCGGCCCCAGTCTGATCGTTCGATGTGTTTGCCGACCCGCGTGCTCAGAGCCGGTCGTCCACCGACTCGCGCGGCAGGGCCTGCTTGACGTCGAACAGCACGCAGCCCGGCTTGCCGAGCGCGCGGATGCGCGCGACGCCCATCTCGATGAACTGGCGATGGGCGACGGCGAGCACGATCGCGTCGTACTTGCCTTCCTCGACGCTCGGCACGAGCGAAAGGCCATACTCGTGTTCGGCCTCGGCCGCGCTGACCCAGGGGTCGTGCACGTCGACGTTGGCGTGGTAGCTCCTGAACTCGTCGACGACGTCGGTGACGCGCGTGTTGCGCAGATCCGGGCAGTTCTCCTTGAACGCGAGGCCGAGCACGAGGATGTTCGCGCCGGCGGCGTGGATGCGGCGCTGGGTCATCAGCTTGACCACGCGCTGGGCGACGTGGCTGCCCATGCCGTCGTTGATGCGCCGCCCCGACAGGATCACCTCGGGGTGGTAGCCGATCTGCTGCGCCTTGTGGGTGAGGTAGTACGGATCGACGCCGATGCAGTGGCCGCCGACGAGGCCGGGCTTGAACGGCAGGAAGTTCCACTTGGTGCCGGCCGCGGCGAGCACTTCGCTGGTATCGATGCCGAGCCGGTGGAAGATCAGCGCGAGTTCGTTGATCAGCGCGATGTTGAGGTCGCGCTGGGTGTTCTCGATCACCTTGGCCGCTTCGGCGACGCGGATGCTCGAGGCCTTGTGCGTGCCGGCCGTGATCACGCGCCGGTACAGCGCATCGACGAAGTCGGCCGCCTCGGGCGTCGACCCCGAGGTGACCTTCATGATCGTTTCAAGGCGATGCTGCTTGTCACCGGGGTTGATGCGTTCCGGGCTGTAGCCGGCGAAGAAGTCCTCGTTGAAGCGCAGGCCCGATTCGCGCTCGATGATCGGCACGCAGACTTCCTCGGTCGCGCCCGGGTAGACGGTCGATTCGAAGATCGCCACGCCGCCGCGGCGGATGGCACGGCCGACCGTGCGGCTGGCCGATTCGAGCGGGCGCAGGTCGGGGCGCTTGGCGTCGTCGATCGGGGTCGGCACGGTGACGATGAAGACATTGCAGGCCGAGAGGTCGGCCGGGTCGGCGCTGAAGGCGAGTTGCGGCGTGTCGCGCAGTTCCTCCGGCGAGACTTCGAGCGTGTGGTCGCGATGCGACTTGAGCTCGGCCACGCGCGCCGTATTGATATCGAAACCGAGGGTCGGCAGCACGCGCCCGAAGCCGACCGCGAGGGGCAGTCCCACGTAACCCAAGCCGATGACGCAGACGCGGATTTCTTCTGGACGCGGCAACTCGGCGACGGGCATTGAGGCCTCCTGCGGGAGGCGCGAGTCTAGCAATTCGCGCGCCCGTTCAGGCAGGCGCGGCCGTGCGTCGCGGCGGCCTCGCGGGCCGCTCCAGGTGTTCGGAATGCGGCGTGGTTCCCGTTATTCGACGGAACTCGCCGCATCGCACGCAAGTATGTGATCCGATTCAATATTCACTCACGAAGCGGACGGGATCATGCGCGCCCCTGAAGGAGCAGCGCCGTGATCCGCTCGTTGTTGTTGTCGATCCTCCTCCTGTCCGGCTCGGCATTTGCGGTCGAACCGTTCCTCGCTCCGGCCGTGCCGAGCGGCACCCTCTCCGTGCAACTCGTGCCGACCGAGGCGGTCACGCCCGGCAGCGCGCGCCTCGTCACGTTCGGTGTGCCGTTCCCGCGCGGATCGATCACGAGCGCGGGCCTCGCCACGCTGCGCGTGATGAAGGGCGGCGTCGAGATACCGGCGCACGTCGCCGAGCTGACCCCATGGCGCCATCGTGCGAACGCGGCCCTCGACGGCACCTCGGTGCGCGTCGCGCGCGTGCAGATCCGCTACACGTTCGCGGCGGCGACGCCGGAAACGGTCAGCGTGAGCTGGGGCGGACTGCCGCGCCAGCAGAACGTCGCCACGCTCGAGTCGGTGCGCAATGGCTGGCATACCGTGGCCAGCGGCAGCTATGCCAGCGCGGACAACGTGCAGGAACCCGATGTCTACGCGGTGCTGCCGAAGGCATGGCTCAGCCTCGGCGTGCTGAAGGGCACGCAGACACTGCCTTTCGACGACAGCAACACGGAAGGGCGCGACAATCCGGCCACGAACGCCGGCATCCAGCACTGGACCGG
Organism: Lysobacterales bacterium; assembly: GCA_017302215.1. Classification (GTDB taxonomy): domain Bacteria; phylum Pseudomonadota; class Gammaproteobacteria; order Xanthomonadales; family Rhodanobacteraceae; genus Dokdonella. The sequence goes on along the minus strand of JAFLDX010000033.1, from coordinate 10,199 downwards.
CTACCGTGAAGCCGACCGGGCCGCCAAGAACAATTTCTACAGCGCGATCAACCAGGACGATGCGCGCGTGACCGCGGCCAACCAGTGCAACTACAAGACCGATTACGAGCCGTGGCTGTACGACCGGGCCTCGACGATGTTCGTGCTGTATCTGCGCAGCGGTTTCCCGTCCGCACTGCGCGAGGCCGTGCGCGCCTCGGATTTCTACACCGACCACGTCAATGCGTCAGGTCATTTCGACCTGCGCAACGGCGACACGAAGTACGTGTATGCCGAGAATCTCGCCTACCGCTACTGGCTGACCGGCGACGACCGCGCGCTCGACAAGCTGTCGGCGATCGTCACGGCGCAGGACGGTTTCGGGGATGCCTGGACGCCGTCGACCGGGTTCTGGACCGAGCGTCACGCGGCCTACAAGCTGCTCGCGAACCAGGTCGCCTACGACCTGCAGGGTGGCGCGAACGCGGCGCGGGTCGGCACGCTCGTCTCGCGCCTCGTCAGCCACCAGAACGGCGCGAACGGACAGATCCCGCAACCGGCCGGCTACGTCGATGGCGGCCTTTACCACTACGGCTCGCAGCACGACGGCGACTGGGCGAGCGGGTCGCTCGGCGCCTCGAGCTGGATGAGCATGCTCGTCGTCGACGCGATGCTGCGTGCGTACGCGACGTCCGAGGATCCGGCGATCGCGAACTTCGTGCGACGCATGGGCCACTTCCTGCGCGCCTCGACGATCTCCACGACGGGCCACATGTACGACAACCACGCCGGCGCGCTCGCGCTGCCGCGTTACGCGATGCTTTCCAACGGTGCGGATGGCCAGGTCAACGACGCTGACGTCGAACATGCGCTCGACGTCGCCTCGGGCATCGCGTGGGCCCACTATTTCGCGAGCCTGACCAACCAGCCCGACGCGCAGCTGGCCGACGCGGCCGAGAACCTCTACTTCACCTACGACGAGGGCGTGAATTACTGGATCCGACCGAACGGACCGGCGAGCGGCCTGCCGGCCTACCGCACCTCGCCGTGGCGCAAGTTCGGCTGGGAACACCGCGTGTCGGGCGGGCTCGGCTGGGCGATGCAGGCCGCGGCGGCGACGGTCGACGCGATGTACGCGAACGGCTTCGACTGACCGGCTTGGGCAACGTCCGAAGCAGGTCAGGACTTCTTCGGACGCTGCCAGCCGGCGATCGTCGCCTGGCGCGCCCGCGCGACGGTCAATGCACCGTCCGGTGCCGTCTTCGTGATGACCGATCCGGCGCCGATGGTGGCGCCCTCGCCGATCGTGACGGGTGCGACGAGGGCCGAGTTCGAGCCGATGAAGGCGTTCTCTCCGATCACGGTGCGGTGCTTGCCGACGCCGTCGTAGTTGCAGGTGATCGTTCCGGCGCCGATGTTGGCATGCGCACCGACCGCGGCATCGCCGACATAGCTCAGATGATTCGCCTTCGCGCCCGTGTCGAACGTCGCGTTCTTCGTCTCGACGAAATTGCCGATGCGTGATCCGGCGCCGAGCTCCGTGCCGGGCCGCAGGCGCGCGAACGGTCCGATCACGCACGGACCGTGCGTGACCACGCCTTCGAGATCGCAATGGCTGCGCACGACCGTACCGGCGGCGAGGCTCGAGTTGGCGATGCGACAGAACGGCCCGATCGACACTTCGTCGCCCAGCACGACGTCGCCCTCGAGGATCACGTCGACGTCGATCTCGACGTCGCGGCCGACGCGGATCCTGCCACGCGCGTCGAAGCGCACGGGGTCGGCGAAGCGCACGCCCGCCCCGGCCAGTTCGGTCGCGCGCAGGCGTTGGTACAGGCGCTCGAGCGCGGCCAGCTGCCACGGATCGTTCGCACCGAACACCTCCTGCGGATTCGTGCACGAACTCGCCTCGGCCGGTTCGCCTTCGTCATTGGCCTGTTCGTAGACGTCGGTCAGGTAGTACTCGCCCTGGGCATTGTCGTCGGAGAGATTGTTGATCCAGACGCGCAGGCGGCGTGCATCGGCGGCGAGGATGCCGCTGTTGACCCAGGTGATCGCGCGCTGCTCGGCCGTGCAGTCCTTCTCCTCGACGATCGCGCGCACGCGGCCGATGCCGTCGCGGATCACGCGGCCGTAGCCGTACGGAGTCTCCAGCTGGGTCACGAGCGCGGTCAGCGCGGTCGGGTAGGCGAGCAGGTTCTCGAGCGTCGCGCGGCCGATCAGCGGCACGTCGCCGTACAGCACGAGCACGCGTGCGTCCTCGGGAATCGCCGCCATCGCGAGGCGCACGGCGTGACCGGTGCCGCGCTGCTCGGCCTGCAGCACCCACGACAGATCCGGATCGGCGAACGCTGCGCGCACCTGGTCGCCGCCGTGCCCGTAGACGATGTGGATCGCTGCCGGATGCAGCGCGCGCGCCGTCTCGAGTACATGGCCGAGCATCGGCCGGCCGGCCAGCGGCATCAGGACTTTCGGCCGCGTCGACTTCATGCGCTTGCCTTCACCGGCGGCAAGGATGACGACATGCAGTGGTACGGCGGACATGGACGCGCTCCCCGAGACTGGCGGCGAACCTTAACGGAAATCGCCGATGCGTAGTACACGGCGCCGGCGGCCGGCGACGCAAGGCGGTGGCCGGCAGGCGGACGGCGGTCGTGGTGACCTGTTCCGCAAAGCAGGACGCCGGCACGAGGCCGGCGTCGTCGTCGCGGACGCGGGGCGGCCGGCGCTCAGTGCTTGAGGTTGCGACGCAGGCGTTCGAGGGCCTGCAGCTGCGCGGTGGCCTCGGCCAGACGCGCCTGTGCCTCGGCGACCTCGAGGGCTTCGCTGCGGTTCGCCAGCGCGCGTTCGGCGTCGTCCTTGGCCTTGCGTGCGGCTGCTTCGTCGAGATCGGCCGCGCGCACGGCGGTGTCGGCGAGCACGGTGACGACCTGCGGCTGCACCTCGAGGATGCCGCCGGATACGTAGAAGAACTGTTCGTCGCCGTTGTCGAGGATGACGCGCACCTGACCCGGCTTGAGCCGCGTGATCAGCGGTGCGTGGCGCGGCGCGATGCCGAGCTCGCCCATCTCGCCGGTGGCGACGACCATGCGCGCTTCGCCGTGGAAGATCTCGGCTTCGGCGCTGACGATGTCACAACGGATCGTGCTCATGGAAACCTCAGGGACTTGGGCTGGCGGCGAGGGCTCGAAACTCGAAGACTGGAGCAAGTGTGCGACGGTGCTGCAGGGATCGGCTGTACGGCGTATACGGGTGCGTCGGGCGCCGGTTTTCGCGCCCTCGCCTCTGGCCCTGCCCCCTCGCTCCTCACGCCGCCTTCTTGGCGCCCATTTCCTCGGCCTTCTTGAAGGCCTCGTCGATGCCGCCGACCATGTAGAACGCCTGCTCCGGCAGGTGGTCGCACTCGCCGTCGCAGATCATCTTGAAGCCGCGGATCGTTTCCTTCAGCGAGACGTACTTGCCCGGCGCGCCGGTGAAGACCTGGGCGACGGTGAACGGCTGCGAGAAGAAGCGCTCGATCTTGCGCGCGCGCGAGACGGCCTGCTTGTCGTCCTCGGACAGCTCATCCATGCCGAGGATCGCGATGATGTCCTTCAGTTCCTTGTAGCGCTGCAGCGTGCCCTGCACGCGGCGCGCGGTCTCGTAGTGCTCGGTGCCGATCACGAGCGGGTCGAGCTGGCGGCTGGTCGAGGCGAGCGGATCGACCGCCGGGTAGATGCCGAGCGAGGCGATGTCGCGCGACAGCGCGACGGTCGAGTCGAGGTGGGCGAAGGTCGTCGCCGGCGACGGATCGGTGTAATCGTCGGCCGGCACGTAGACCGCCTGGATCGACGTGATCGAGCCGGTCTTGGTCGAGGTGATGCGCTCCTGCAGCACGCCCATCTCCTCGGCGAGCGTCGGCTGGTATCCGACCGCCGACGGCATGCGCCCGAGCAGCGCCGACACTTCGGTGCCGGCGAGCGTGTAGCGGTAGATGTTGTCGACGAAGAACAGCACGTCCTTGCCCTTGCCGGTCTCGTCCTTCTCGTCGCGGAAGTACTCGGCCATGGTCAGGCCGGTCAGAGCGACGCGCAGGCGGTTGCCCGGCGGCTCGTTCATCTGGCCGTACACCATCGCGACCTTCGACTGGGTCTTGTCGTCGAGCTTGACGACGCCCGCGTCGATCATCTCGTGGTAGAAGTCGTTGCCTTCGCGCGTGCGCTCGCCGACGCCGGCGAACACCGAAAGGCCGGCGTGCTGCGTGGCGATGTTGTTGATCAGCTCGAGCATGTTGACGGTCTTGCCGACGCCTGCGCCGCCGAACAGGCCGACCTTGCCGCCCTTGGCGAACGGGCAGACGAGATCGATGACCTTGATGCCGGTCTCGAGCAGTTCGTTGGCGGCCGCCTGGTCGTCGTAGGCCGGCGCCTCGCGATGGATGACCCACTGGTCCTTCTCGCCGATCGGGCCGGCTTCGTCGATCGGGTTGCCGAGCACATCCATGATGCGGCCGAGCGTCGCCTTGCCGACCGGCACCTTGATGCCTTCGCCGGTGTTGGCGACGACAAGGCCGCGCTTGAGGCCGTCGGTCGAACCGAGCGCGATCGTGCGCACGACGCCGTCACCGAGCTGCTGCTGCACCTCGAGCGTGATCGCCATGCCCTCGATCTTGAGCGCGTCGTACACCTTCGGCACGGAATCGCGCGGGAATTCGACGTCGACGACGGCGCCGATGATTTGAACGACTTTGCCCTGGCTCATTGGAATGCTCCGGATGACTCTTCAGATTCTTGCATCGACGTCGCCGAAGCGACGCTTCCGTTTTGGGTAGTGGCTCGCGGCAGAACCGCGCCGCCCTGTGTCAGACCGCCGCCGCACCGCCGACGATCTCCGAGATTTCCTGGGTGATCGCGGCCTGACGCGCCTTGTTGTAGATCAGGGTCAGCGAGCCGATGGCCTTGGTCGCGTTGTCCGACGCGCCCTTCATCGCCACCATGCGCGCCGCATGCTCGCTGGCGAGGTTCTCGAGCGTCGCCTGGTAGACCAGCGACTCGACGTAGCGCGTCAGCACGTGGTCGAGCACGGTCGCGGGGTCGGGCTCGTAGAGGTAGTCCCAGGCGTGCGTCGCGACGAGCTCGTTCGATGGTGGCAGCGGCAGCAGCGGGTCGATCGTCGCGCGCTGGGTCATCGTGTTGACGAAATCGTTGTAGACAAGCGACACGCGGTCGAGGCGGCCCTCGGTGAACGCGTCGAGCATGACCTTGATGACGCCGACCAGTTCGGCCACTTCGGGGCGCTCACCGAGATGGGTCACGCTACCGACCATGTTGACCTTCAGGCGGCGGAAGAACGTGACCGCCTTCTGGCCGATGCAGACGAGCTCGACCTCGACGCCCTTGCCCTGCCACTCGCGGATCTCGCCGAGCAGGCGACGGAACAGGTTCGAGTTGAGGCCACCGCAGAGGCCGCGATCGGTCGAGACGACGATGAAGCCGATGCGCTTGACGTCGGTGCGCTCGACCATGAACGGGTGCTTGTACTCCGAGTTCGCGCGCGCGACGTGGCCGATGACCTGGCGCATCAGGCGTGCGTACGGGCGCGAGGCCTTCATGAGGTCCTGCGCCTTGCGGATCTTCGATGCCGAGACCATCTCGAGCGCGCGCGTCACCTTGCGGGTGTTCTGCACGCTCTTGATCTTGGTTTTGATTTCTCTGCCGCCAGCCACGTTTACCTCACCGTATCGATGTCATGTCGTCGCTGCGTCTTGCGTGCGTCGGTCGGGCCGGCGCGCGAACACCGCGGACTTACCAGTTGCCGGTCTTCTTGAACTCTTCGAGGCCCTTCTTGAAGGCGCCCTCGATGTCGTTGTTCCAGTCCCCGGTCTCGACGATCTTCTTCATCAGGTCGCCGTGGTTGCTGTGGAAGTGCGCGTGCAGCGCGGCTTCGAACGGCAGGATCTTGGCGATCGGCAGGTCGTCGAGGAAGCCCTTCTCGGCCGCGTAGATCGACAGCGCGAGCTCGGCGATCGAGAGCGGCGCGTACTGCTTCTGCTTCATCAGCTCGGTCACGCGCTGGCCGCGCTCGAGCTGGGCGCGCGTGGCGGCATCGAGGTCCGAGGCGAACTGCGCGAACGCGGCGAGCTCGCGGTACTGGGCGAGCGCGAGCTTCACGCCGCCGGACAGCTTCTTGACGATCTTGGTCTGCGCGGCGCCGCCGACCCGCGACACCGACACGCCGGCGTTCACGGCCGGGCGGATGCCTGCGTTGAACAGGTCGGTCTCGAGGAAGATCTGGCCGTCGGTGATCGAGATGACGTTGGTCGGCACGAACGCCGAAACGTCGCCGGCCTGGGTCTCGATGATCGGCAACGCCGTCAGCGAGCCGGTCTTGCCCTTGACCGCGCCGTTGGTGAACTTCTCGACGTAGTCCTCGTTGACGCGCGAGGCGCGCTCGAGCAGGCGCGAATGCAGGTAGAACACGTCGCCCGGATACGCCTCGCGGCCCGGCGGGCGCTTCAGCAGCAGCGAGATCTGGCGGTAGGCCCAGGCCTGCTTGGTCAGGTCGTCGTAGATGATCAGCGCGTCTTCGCCGTTGTCGCGGAAGAACTCGCCCATGGCGCAACCCGCGTACGGCGCGATGTACTGCATCGCGGCCGACTCCGAAGCCGACGCGGCGACGATGATCGTGTGCTTGAGCGCGTCATGCTCCTCGAGCTTGCGCACGACGTTGGCGATCGAGCTCTGCTTCTGGCCGATCGCGACGTACACGCATTTGATGCCCGAACCCTTCTGGTTGATGATCGCGTCGACCGCGAGCGCGGTCTTGCCGGTCTGGCGGTCGCCGATGATCAGCTCGCGCTGGCCGCGGCCGATCGGGATCATCGAGTCGACGGTCTTGTAGCCGGTCTGCACGGGCTGGTCGACCGACTTGCGCCAGATCACGCCCGGCGCGACCTTCTCGATCGGCGAGGTCAGCGTCGCGTTGATCGGGCCCTTGCCGTCGATCGGGTTGCCGAGTGCGTCGACGACGCGGCCGAGCAGTTCGCGGCCGACCGGGACCTCGAGGATGCGGCCGGTGGTCTTGGCGACGTCGCCTTCGCGCAGGTGCTCGTAGGCACCGAGCACGACCGCGCCGACCGAGTCGCGCTCGAGGTTGAGCGCGAGCGCGACGGTGTTGCCCGGCAGCTCGATCATCTCGCCGGACATCGCGTCGTTGAGGCCGTGCACGCGCACGATGCCGTCGGAGACGCTGGTGATCGTGCCTTCGTTGCGCGCGTCGGCGCCGAGCTTGAACTTCTCGATGCGGCTCTTGATGAGTTCGCTGATTTCGGACGGGTTGATCTGGGTGGCCATGCTCTTCTTCCTGTAGGGCGGGCCATGGCCCGCCACCGATGACGGTGGGCGGCAGCCCACCCTACGAGTTGGATTTCAGTGGGTGAGCGCGTGCTCGAGTCGCTCGAGGCGACCGCGCACGGAACCGTCGATGACGACGTCGCCCGCATCGATGATCGCGCCGCCGAGGATGTCCGCATCGATCGAATGGTCGATCTCGATGTCGCGTCCGAAGCGGCGCTTGAGGGCGGCGCGCAACTTGGCGATCTCGACCTCGCCGACCTCGCTGGCCGTGCGCACGTGCACCTTGAGCACGCGCTCGGCCTCGAGCTTCAGCTCCTCGAACAATGCGGCGATCTCGGGCAGCACCGGCAGGCGGCCGTTCTCGGCGAGCGTCGCGATGAACGCGCGAAACGGCGAGTCGCCGTCCTCGCCGTTCGGCACGAACAGCGAGCCGAGCTCGGCGGCGCCGATGCGCGGGTTGCCGAACAGCGCAGTCACGCGCGGATCGGCGGCGACCTGCGCGGCGTACGCGAGCTTGCCGGCCCAGTCGCCGAGCTTGCCGCGCGCGTGCGCGATCTCGAACGCAGCGCGGGCATAGGGTCGGGCCAGGGTCAGTGCGCTCGACATGACGTCAGATCTCGGTGACGAGCTGGTCGATCAACGCCTTGTGGGCGTTGGAGTCGATCTCGCGCTTGAGGATCTTCTGCGCGCCGGCGACCGCCAGCGCGGCGACCTGCGCGCGCAGTTCCTCGCGTGCCTTGTGCGCCTGCGCCTCGATGTCGGCCGCAGCGATCGCCTTCTGCTTGGTCGCCTCGACGATCGCGTCGTTGCGCGCCTTCTCGACGATCTGGTTGGCCTGCTGCTGCGCCTTGTCGATGATGCCCGCCGCTTCGGCACGTGCCTTGCGGATCTCGTCGGCGACGCGCGCGTCGGCGTCGGCGAGCTCCTGGCGCGCCCGATCGGCCGCGGCCAGGCCTTCGGCGATCTTCGCCTGGCGTTCCTCGATGGCCTTGATGATGTGCGGCCAGCCGAATTTCATGACGAGCCAGACCACCGCGAAGAACGCGAAGCCCTGGATGACCAGAGTGAGGTTCGGAATCATTGCCTTGCTCCTGCGACGGGGCGACCGCTCGGCCGCCCCGCACGCGCGCGGTTGCGGTCGATTACTTCAGGCCAAGCGCGGACAGGAACGGGTTGGCGAAGATCAGCAGCAGCGCGATCGCCACGCCGATGATCGGCACCGCGTCGAGCAGGCCGGCGACGATGAACATCTTGGTCTGCAGCATCGGGGTCAGTTCCGGCTGGCGCGACGCACCTTCGATGAACTTGCCGCCGAGCAGGGCGAAGCCGATCGCCGTGCCGAGGGCGCCGAGCCCGATCAGCAGGCCGGCGGCGATGACCGTGTACTTCATGACTTCGGCGATGAGGGCGATGTTTTCCATGGTGTGCTCCGTGTTGCGTTCGGGTTTTCGAGGTGGATGGGAACCGGGCTCAGTGGTGCTCTGCGGCCATGCTGAGGTAGACGATCGTCAAGGTCATGAAGATGAACGCCTGCAGCGTGATCACGAGGATGTGGAAGGCCGTCCATGCGAAGCCGGCGATGAACTGGCCGGCGCCGAGCAGGTAGGTCGAGAAATAGGTCAGCCCGGCGCCGAGCGTCATGACGGCGATCAGGATGAAGATCAGCTCGCCCGCGTACATGTTGCCGAACAGTCGCAGCGACAGCGAGATCGGGCGCACGCACTCCTCGATCACGCGCAGCAGCAGGTTCGCCGGGAAGGCGTACGGGCCGAACGGCGCGGTGAACCACTCCTTGAAGAAGCCCCCGACACCCTTGTGCTTGATGCCGACGTACTGGATCAGCAGGAACACCGTCAATGCCATGCCGAGCGTGGTGTTGAAGTCCGCGGTCGGAACCACGCGCAGGTAGGCGTGGGCCGGATCGTGGCCGGCCAGGGCGTGGCCGCTGCCCCACAGCCACGGCAGGAAATCGACCGGAATCATGTCCATGAAATTCATCAGGAACACGAGGCAGAAAATCGTGATCGCGAGCGGCGCGATGATGCGGCTCTTGCCGTGGAACGTCTCGCGGACCAGGCCGTCGACGAACTGCACGACCATCTCGATCGCACATTGCAGCTTGCCCGGCACGCCGGCGGTCGCCTTGCGCGACACGCGCAGGAACAGCAACAGGAAGACCAGGCCGGTCAGCGCGGTGAAGAACAGCGTGTCGAGGTTGATCTTCATGAAGGCGCCATCGCCGACACTCAGCTGCAGGTGCTGCAGGTGGTGCTGGATGTAACCGGTCATGTTGACCGAACCCGCTTCTTCCGAGGCCATGGAATTACCTGATTGCGATGAGGGCGATCCAGAACGAAACCTGGGCTGCCAGAACGCCGGCGATGAAGCCCGGGAACGGCACCTTGAAGACTGCGATGGCGAGATAGAGCGCCGCGCACAGCCACAGCCACTTGAGCACCTCGGCGGCATACGCCGAGCGCAACGCGGCGCGTGCCGGCTGCACTCCGCGCCCGAACAGGCGCACGGCGAACAGCAGGTTGCCGGCGACGATGATCGAACCACCGATCGCCACGGCGACAGCGTTGCGCCAGCCGAACGGTGTCGCGACCAGCGAGACCACCAGGGTCACGGCTGCCTGCAGGAGCGTGGTGCGGGCGGCAACCCGCCATCCGTGGGCGATCGAGTTGCGCACCTGGCAGGCCCGTTGTCGTGGCGGCATCGACGTCGCGGGAAATACCGTCGACAAAGCCTGAAAATGATACCAGTACGATTTAACGCGTCGCAACACGATCGCGGCACCCGCGCGCCGGCGGCGGAGCACCGCGCGCGATGTCGCCGCGGCGCGTCGCCTCCGTGCGTCGATATGTCGCATTGGCGCCGCGGTCG
>JAFLDX010000318.1 GCA_017302215.1 Lysobacterales bacterium | reverse complement strand
CGCTTTCGCCCGCTGCCGCCTACGGCGCTGCGCGGCTCGCCGCTCGAGGCCCTCGTGCACGAGCGCGTGACCTGCCGCAACTGGGATCGTGCACGCGTGCTTGCGCGCGCCGACTTCGACGCGGTGATGTACCGCACGTTCGCCGCGCGCGCGCTCAGCGACCAGCCCGGCATCCGCGTGATCAAGCGCGCCGTGCCGTCGGCCGGCGGCCTGCATCCGACCGCGGCCTACCTGCTCGTGCAGAACGTCGAGGGCATTGCCGCGGGCCTTTATCACTACCACCCGATCGAGCATGCGCTCGAGCCGCTGCGGGACTTCGCTGAAGAGGACAGCGCGGCATTGGCGCTGCGCCTCGTCGCCGGCCAGCGGCACTTCATGCACGCGCACGTCGTCGTGATCCTCGCCAGCCGCTTCGCGCGCACGTTCTGGAAATACCGCCGTCACGCGAAGTCGTACCGCGCGGTGATCCTCGATGCGGGTCACCTGTCGCAGATGCTCTACCTCGCCGCCACCGAGCGCGGCCTCGCCGCGTTCATCACGGCCGCGGTCAACGAGCGCGACATCGAGCGGACGCTCGGTGTCGATCCGCTGCACGAAGGCATCATCGCGGTCTGCGGTTTCGGCTGGCGCGGCGGCACGGTCGACGAAGTCGAGTTCGATCCGCTCGGTGCGGTGTGGCCGCCTGGCACGATGGACGCGCCCGCGTCGTGACGACCGCACGAGCGGTACTTCCACGCGCTCGCCGCACCTGCCCCGCGTCTGCGGGGTAAAGCCAGCAGAGGCGCATGCGCGCGGCCTGTGGAACGTCGGCTGTTTCGCTCCCCTGCCGTTTTTCCTTCTCCCCGCGGGCGCGGAGAAGGTGCCGACTGCGAAGGCAGGATGCCGGAGCGATCGGCGAAGCCGGCCCGCAGGCCGTGCCGCGGGAGCGGCACGTCAGGCGGATGGGCGCTTTGGTCCGGTTGTGCGCGCCGGCGAGCGACGCTTCGCACGCCATGGCCCGGTTCGGCATCCGAACTCGCCCCTCATCCGGCGCTGCCGCGCCACCTTCTCCCCGTTGTCACGGGGAGAAGGGAAGGCGGGCGTGGTTGCGCCCTTGATGTTCCTTTTCCCGGCTGCGCGGGGCCAAGGAGGGGCGGGTGCCGTAGCTCTTGATCCTCCTTCTCCCCGCTTGCGGGGAGAAGGTGCCGGAGGCGGATGAGGGGCCGCTCTTGATCTGCACGCCGCTCGACACCGCCGAGCGCACTCGCCCCTCATCCTGCGCTGCCGCGCCACCTTCTCCCCCGTTGACACGGGGAGAAGGGAAGGCGGGCGGGATCGCGTCGACGAAGTCGAGTTGGATCCGCTCGGCGGGGGCGAGTCCATCCCATTGCGCGAGCGCCGCGTGTTGAATGCCGGCTGTTTCGCTTTCCCTGCTGTTCCTTCTCCCCGCGTGCGGGGAGAAGGTGCCGGAGGCGGATGAGGGGCCGCTCTTGATCTGCACGCCGCTCGACACCGCCGAGCGCACTCGCCCCTCATCCGGCGCTGCCGCGCCACCTTCTCCCCGTTGACACGGGGAGAAGGGAAGGCGGGCGGGATCGCGTCGACGAAGTCGAGTTGGATCCGCTCGGCGGGGGCGAGTCCATCCCATTGCGCGAGCGCCGCGTGTGGAACGCCGGCTGCTTCGCTTTCCCTGCTGTTCCTTCTCCCCGCGTGCGGGGAGAAGGTGCCGGAGGCGGATGAGGGGCGCATTCAGCCGGTCGCGCGTGCCGGTGATCAACGCGGACCCGTACGGATCTTCCTCAGCGCTGCCGGCGCGTGCCGCGCAGGCGGTCGAGCGGGATGCTCGCGATCGCTCCGTCGCGGCTGCGGCGTGGCTGGCCCGGTTCGGGCGCTCGCGCGATGGCGTAGACCACCTCGTAGGTCGCCGGCAGGCGGCCGTCCTCGCGGAACGCTTCGTAGGCCGCGATGACGTCTTTCAGGTGCTGCTTGCCGGCCAGCCCGCGCGCACGCGCCGGATCGGCATGGGTGGCACCGATCGCGCGCAGCTCGCGCATGAGGGTCAATGCGTCGGTGTAGGTCAGCGTGAAGCTCTCGCGCTCGAGCACCGGATCGCGGAAGCCGGCGGCGAGCAGCGCGTCGCCGACCTGGTGGATGTCGAGGAAGCGGCTGACGTGCGAGGCCGCGTCGACTTCGGCATAGGCCAGGCGCAGTTCGTGCAGCGTATCCGGGCCGAACGTGCTGAACACGACGAGGCCACGCTCGCGCAGCACGCGGCGGAAGCCATCGAGCGCGGCATCGAGGTCGTCGCACCACTGCAGGCACAGGTTCGAGTAGACGAGATCGATGCTCGCGTCGGCGAACGGCAGCGCCTGGGCATCGGCGCAGACGCGCGCGAACGGACGCAGCCAGGTGCGGTGCGCGCGCGCCGCGTGCAGCATCGGCAGGGCGAGGTCGAGTGCGATCGCCTGCGCGCGTTCGCCGAGCCGCTCAGCCAAGCTCGCGGCGACGCCCGCCGCATCGGTGTCGTCCGGATCGATCTGTGCC
>JAFLDX010000317.1 GCA_017302215.1 Lysobacterales bacterium | reverse complement strand
GGCGCGGCCGAGGTCGCCGCCGCGGCGCGACTGCGCGCGATCGCCAATGTCGGTGTCGGCTACGACAACCTGGACATCGCCGCGCTCGACGCGGCCGGGATCCTCGCCACGAACACGCCGGGCGTGCTCGACGAGACCACCGCCGATTTCGCCTGGGCCCTGCTGCTCGCGGCGGCGCGTCGCGTCGGAGAAGCCGAACGCTGGCTGCGCGCCGGCGCGTGGCGGCAGTGGGCGTTCGACCGCCTGCTCGGTGCCGACCTGCACGGCACGACCCTCGGCATCCTCGGCATGGGCCGCATCGGCCAGGCGATCGCGCGCCGCGCGGCCGGCTTCCGCATGCAGGTCGGCTACCACAACCGGACGCGCCTGCCGGGCGCGATCGAGCAGGCCTGCGCGGCACGCTGGATGCCGTTCGACGACCTGTTCGCGCAAGCCGACCACGTCGTGCTCGCACTGCCGTACTCGCCGGCCGCGCATCACATCGTCGATGCCGGCGTGCTCGCGCGCATGAAGCCGGGTGCCGTGCTGGTCAACATCGCGCGCGGTGGCCTCGTCGACGATGCCGCGCTCGCGCAGGCGTTGCGTGCGGGCCGTCTCGGCGCTGCCGGACTCGATGTCTACGAAGGCGAGCCGGACCTGCACCCGGGCCTGCTCGATTGCGCGAATGCCGTGCTCACGCCGCATATCGCCAGTGCGAGCACGCGCACGCGGCGCGCGATGGTCAGCCTCGCCATCGACAACCTGCTCGCCGCGCTCGGCATCGGCGAACGCGCGGGCCAGCCACCGAACCGGATCGTCGTGCCGTCGCGTTGAGCGCGGGGCCGGCGCGCTCGAGACGATCGCAGGCGGGCCCGCGGCTTGAGCCGCGGCATCCCTCCTCCGCACAATGCACGCCGCGGACACGCCGCGCACGGGAACCCCATGAGCAAGAAGAGTCGCTACAACGTCGCCCTCGCCGGTGCCACCGGCGCCGTCGGCGAAACCCTGATCGGCATCCTCGCCGAGCGCCGCTTTCCGATCGACGCGTTCGTGCCGCTGGCCAGCGCGAAGAGCGCGGGCGGGAAGATCGCGCTCGGTGCGAAACAGGTGGTCGTGCGCGAACTCGAAGGTTTCGACTTCAAGGGCATCGACATCGCGTTCTTCTCGGCCGGCGGCGCGGTCAGCCGCGTGCACGCCCCGCGCGCCGCGTCGGCCGGTGCCGTGGTCATCGACAACACCTCCGAGTTCCGCCGCGACGACGACATCCCGCTCGTGGTCAGCGAAGTCAATCCCGACGCGATCGCCGGCTACACGAAGCGCGGCATCATCGCCAATCCGAACTGCTCGACGATGCAGATGCTCGTCGCGCTCGCCCCGATCCACCGCGAGGCCGGCATCGAGCGCATCAATGTCGCCACCTACCAGTCCGTGTCGGGTGCCGGTCGTTCGGGCATCGAGGAACTCGGCAGGCAGACCGCCGCGCTGCTCAACTTCCAGGAAGTGAAGCCGTCGAAGTTCAGCAAGCAGATCGCCTTCAACGTGATCCCGCACATCGACGATTTCCAGGACAACGGCTACACGCGCGAGGAAATGAAGATGGTCTGGGAGACGCGCAAGATCCTCGGCGACGCGTCGATCCAGGTGAATCCGACCGCGGTGCGCGTGCCGGTCTTCCTCGGCCATGCCGAGGCCGTGCATGTGGAAACCCGCGACAGGATCACGGCAGCACGCGTGCGCGAATTGCTACAAAGCGCGCCCGGCGTGACGGTGATCGACGAGCGCAGGGCCGGCGGCTATCCGACCCCGGTCGGCGACGCGGCCGGCGAGGACGCGGTGTTCGTCGGGCGCATCCGCGAGGACATCTCGCACCCGCGCGGCATCGACCTGTGGATCGTCGCCGACAACATCCGCAAGGGGGCCGCTCTGAATGCCGTCCAGATTGCCGAACTGTTGGTGAAAACGTATCTCTGATCTATAGTTACGATTGTGTTATAAGGCGTTTTCGAGCTTTTGTGGCCCGAAAGGGGCCCGACCGTTGCCGTTGCCACGCCTCTGGGGAGCGCTGTACATGAAACGACCGCTGAAATTGTCGCTGGCCATCGCGCTCGCGCTGGGAGCGACCGATGCGTTCGCGCTGGGTCTGGGGCCGATCCAGGTCCGATCGGGGCTCAACCAGCCTCTCGTGGCTGAAATCCCCGTCATCCAGGGCAATCCCGGCGAGGCCGAGGGCCTGATCGTGCAGCTCGCCTCGGCCGACGATTTCGATCGCGTCGGTCTCAACCGCGCCAGCATCGGCGTGCCGATCGAGTTCACGCTGGCCAAGAACGCGCGCGGCGAGCCGGTCATCCGCATCACCAGCCAGGACATCGTGCGCGAGCCGTTCCTCGGCTTCCTCGTCGAGGCGAACTGGCCGAAGGGACGCCTGTTGCGTGAATACACCGTCCTGCTCGACCCGCCGGTCATGGCGCCTGCGGTCAAGGGCGCCAGCGCGGTCGCCAGTGCGGCGCCCGAGCCACAGCGCGCGCCCGCCCAGGCGATGCCCGAGTCGAAGC
>JAFLDX010000316.1 GCA_017302215.1 Lysobacterales bacterium | reverse complement strand
GCGCTCAGCGCGCATCGGCGGCGATCGGCTCGGCCAGGCGCACGTCGGCGCGCGCGCGCAGGCGGGCCAGGGTCACCTCGAGATCGATCGGGCGCGTCGGTGCCAGCGCGTAGATCGGCCGCTCGGCGTTGCCCTCGACGATGCGCAGGCCGTGCTCGGCGAGCAGCGCCTGCAAGGCGCCGACGCTCAACTCCGGGGCGGGCACGAAACGGATCGTCGCACCATCGACGGGGGCCGCCGGCGCGCTGAGCGTCGTGTACTCCGGCGCCGGCGCGGCCGGCGCACGGATGAGGATGAAGGCGCCGAGCGCGGTCAGCCCGATCGCCTGCACGACCACGGCCGCCACCAGGCCGGGCAACCAGCGTTCGGCGATGCTTCGGCGCATCGGTGCGCGTCCGACACCCGCATCGGCATCGGCATCGATGCGTTCGAGCAGGCGCGCGAACGCGGCCGCCGCGTTCGCGTCGGCTGCCGCCGGCATGTCGGCGCTCAGGCCTCGGCAGATCGCCGTCTGCAGTTCGAGTTCGTCGCGGCAATCCGCGCAGGCGGCCAGGTGCGATGACGCGCGCTGGCGCTCGTCGTCGTCGAGGGTGCCGTTGACCAGCCACGGGATCGCCTGCCAGACCTCGCGATGGAGGCGCTGCTGCTCGTCGTTCATCGATCCTGCACTCCGCCGGCGACATGCCCGCCCGCGGCGAGGCCGGCGAGCGAAGGCAGGCTGTTGCGCAGGCGCAGGCGCGCGTGGAACAGGCGCGCCTTCACCGTGCCGACCGCGCACTCCATGATCTGTGCGATCTCCTCGCACGACTGGCCGAGGAAGTACGCCAGCTCGATCGTCGTGCGCTGGTCGACCGGCAGCAAGGCGAGGCCGCCGCGCAGCCAGTCACGCAACTCGCGCTGCTCACCGCCGTCGACCTCGCCGGTCGGGACGGCCTCTTCGGTCATCTCCAGGTCGTTGCGCACCGACGAGCGCGCCTGGCTGCGCAACGCCTTCATCAGGCAGCGCCACGCGATGCCGATGATCCACGTGCTCGCCTTCGATTCACCGCGGAACGTGGACGCGCTGCGCCAGACCACGAGGAAGGCCTCGCTGACGACCTCGTCGACGAGGTCGCGCTGCGACGTGTGGCGGGCGATGAAACGCGACAATCGCGCATGATGGTGCAGGTACAGGCGTTCGAACGCGCGCCGGTCGCCGGCAGCCGTCGCGGCAAGCCAGGCCGCGTCGCGCGCGTCGTCGCCGGCGGCCTGGGCAGGACCCGGGGTCGGGATCGGAGCGCTGTCGATGCTGCTGATCATGCCGTGCTGACCCGCTGGCCGGCTTCCCGTGCGGTGTGTGGATGTCCCTTGCGTACCCGCAGCGCGCACGAAGGTTGCATCGTCGCGCAGTACACTGGGCTGCCGGTGGCGACGATAACGCGGTGGCGACGAATGGGCAGCACCTCGCGGGCCGCGCGGCCGCTGCGGACCGCGTGCATGGTGCGATCGCCGCTGCGATGGCTCGTCGCGGTGTGTGCGGCCGCGGCCGCCAGCGCGTCGGCGGACGACTGGTCCGGCACGCTCGGGTACGCGAGTGACGACATCGTGCACGGGCGCAGCCTGTCGGGCGGAGAGCCGGTGTGGTTCGGCGGCGCCTACCGCGACGCTGGCGACTGGGGGGCCGGTGCCCACGCCACGGTCACGCATCGTGCGGAGGCCTCGCGCCACGTGCAGCTCGGGCTCGGCGTCGACCGGCGCTGGCGCTTCGGCACGCTGTGGAGCGCGCAGCTCGGCATCATGCACTACGAGTCGCCGTTCGACGATCACGCGAGCGACCGGCGCTACAACGAGGCGACCGCGCGCATCGGATTCCGCGGCCGCGCCTGGCTCGCGGTGGCGCATGCACCGGACCTGCCGGCCTTCGACGCCGGTTCCGGCTGGCTGCGTGGCCAGGCCACCTACACCGAGGCCGGACTGCGCCAGCCGCTCGGGCAACGCCTGGCCCTCGAGTTCGGCGTCGGTCATGCCGATGTGCGCGCGTTCCGGCCACGGCGCGCCCCGGCCGTGCCGTTCCACGACTATCGCTACGCGAGCGCGAGCCTGCGCTATCGCCTCGGCGACATGTATGCCTACGCGACCTTCGTCCATGCGAACCGGCCGGCACCAGCCTATGTGGCCGGGCAAGGCGGTCCGCGCGTGCGATGGGCCGGCGCGGTCGTCTGGAGCTTCTGAGCGGTCGCGGCGGCCCGCGCCGGATTGATTGCACGCACCGATGCTGCGCGGCACCATCCGGACGATGTCGCGCCTCCTCGTCTTCCAGCACGTGGCCGCCGAACCGCTCGGCACGCTCGATCCGCTGATCCGTCGGCGCGGTCACCGCATCCGCTTCGTCAACTTCGAGCGCCAGCCGGACGCGAAGCCGGTGATCGATCGCTATCGCGGGCTCGTCGTGCTCGGCGGGCCGATGAATGTCGAGGACCAGGCGCGCCGTCCCCACCTGCGCGTCGAGCTGGCTGCGATCGAGCGCGCGCTCGCGCAAGGCAAGCCGGTGCTCGGCATCTGCCTCGGCGCGCAGCTGCTCGCGCACGTGTT
>JAFLDX010000315.1 GCA_017302215.1 Lysobacterales bacterium | reverse complement strand
GCCCTCGCGGCCATCGCGGCGGCCGGCGGCATCGCGAGCTGGATGCACGGCCGTGCAGGCGCATCGGCGATCCTCGCGATCCTTGCGCTTGGCGCACCGCTGCTTGCCGCGGCGACGCTCGGCAAGCCGGCGCCGTGGCGCATCGCCGTGGCCACGCTGAGCGTGGTCATCTTCCAGGCGATGCTCGGCATGTGGACGGTGACGTTGCTGCTGAAGCCCGTGGTCGTCATGGGCCATCTGCTCGGCGGCCTCACCACGTTCGCCCTGCTGAGCTACGTCGCGCTGCGCTGGTCCGGCGTCGGCGCCGACGATGCGCGCCACGCGCGCCTGCGCCCGCTGATCGTGCTCGGCCTTGTCGTGCTCGCCGCGCAGATCGCGCTCGGCGGCTGGACCAGCGCGAACTACGCGGCACTCGCCTGCGGCAACACGTTCCCGACCTGCCTTGGCCAGTGGTGGCCGCCGACCGACTTCGGCGAGGGCTTCGTGCTCTGGCGCGGCATCGGCGTCGACTACGAAGGCGGCGTGCTCGACGGGCCGGCGCGCGCGGCGATCCAGATCGCGCACCGCTTCGGTGCGCTCGTCACGTTCCTCTACGTCGGCTGGCTGAGCGGACGTCTCGTGCGTGCGGGCCTGCGCACGAGCGGGCGCGTGCTCGGCGCGGCCCTGCTCGTGCAGGTCGCGCTCGGCATCGCCAACGTCGTCCTGTGGCTGCCGCTGCCGGTCGCGACCGCGCATGTGGCCGTCGCGGTTGTCCTGCTGTTCATGCTGATCCAGTCGCTTGCGCGCACGCAGCCGCGCGACGGGCGCGCCACGCCCGGCATGATGCCGTCCCCATGAGCTCCCGCGTCAGCCAGTACGTCGAACTGACCAAGCCGCGCGTGGTCGCGCTGATCGTGTTCACCGCGATCATCGGCATGTTCCTCGCCGTGCCGGGCTGGCCGCCGTTGCGCGAATCGGTCGCGGGCTTCATCGGCATCTGGCTCGCCGCGGCCTCCGCGGCGGCGATCAACCACCTGATCGACCAGCGCATCGACCGCCTGATGGCGCGCACCTCGCATCGACCGCTCGCGACCGGCAGCCTGACACCGACCCAGGTGCTCATCTTCGCGATCGCGCTCGGCACGCTGTCGATGGCGATCCTGATCGCGCTGGTCAATCCGCTGACGGCGGCACTCACGTTCGCCTCGCTGATCGGCTATGCGATCGTCTATACGGCCTTCCTCAAGCGCGCGACGCCGCAGAACATCGTCATCGGCGGGGCCGCCGGCGCCGCGCCGCCGCTGCTCGGCTGGGCCGCCGTGACCGGCGAGGTGCATCCGTACGCGCTGCTCCTGTTCCTGATCATCTTCGTGTGGACGCCGCCGCATTTCTGGGCGCTCGCGATCTTCCGCCGCGAGGACTACTCGCGCGCCCAGGTGCCGATGCTGCCGGTCACGCACGGCGTGACCTACACGCGCTGGCACGTGCTCGCCTACACGATCCTGCTCGTGATCGTCACCGTGCTGCCGTACCTGACCGGCATGAGCGGCCTGTTCTACCTCGGCGGTGCGCTCGTGCTCGGCGCCGGCTTCCTCTGGTACGCCGTGCGCCTGCTGAGTCCACCCGACGAGTGGTTCGCGATGAAGGTGTTCAACTACTCGATCGTCTACCTCAT
Organism: Lysobacterales bacterium; assembly: GCA_017302215.1. Classification (GTDB taxonomy): domain Bacteria; phylum Pseudomonadota; class Gammaproteobacteria; order Xanthomonadales; family Rhodanobacteraceae; genus Dokdonella. The sequence goes on along the minus strand of JAFLDX010000315.1, from coordinate 870 downwards.
GGCGCTGTTCGCGTTCCTGCTCGCCGACCATTACCTCATGCCGCAGCCGCAGGCCGCGGCAGCGATCCTGTTCAAGCCGGTCGGCTGAGCCACCCGAGTCAGTGTGCTGTGCCCCCGGACAGCGCGAGGTCCGACACTGCCGCCGCAAGACGATGCCCGCGCCCGACCGAGCGCGCATGGATCGGCTCGAGCACCGCGGCCGTCGGCGACGGGTTCGCGCCGGCCTCGTAGAGGCCGATGAAGGCGCGCACCCGGGCGATTTCGGCGGCGGCGTCGGCGACGAGGGCTTCGTAATCGACATCGAGGATCGTGAGCGCGAGACGCGCGCGTGCGTCGCCGAGCAGGCGCGCATGGCCGTCGGCCATGGCCGCGATGTCGGCGAAGTCGTAGGCGAAGTCCATGCCGCCGCGCGGGAAGTGGCGCCGCCACAGCGACGCGGCGACGTCGCGCGGATCGCGCCGGCAGTGGATCACGCGCACACCGGGCAGCATCGCCGCGACGAGGTCGAGGAAGCGGAAGTTCATCGGCGTCGCATCGAGGTAGACCGTCGCCGGCGCATCGTCCTGGCGCGCGTGCGCCAGATACAGGCGCGCCGCATCGGCCAGCGCGAGCGCGGACGGTTGGTCGCCGAGGCGTGCCGCGGTAGTGGCCAGCCAGGGCGCCTCGCCACGATTTCGCACGCGCGCATCGGCGGCGAGGCGGCGCGCGAGCAGCGACGTGCCCGAGCACGGCAGGCCGACCATGAACACCACGGGCGCGTCCACGGCACGGCCGGCGGCCAGGCGGACACGCAGGCGGTCGTCGACGAAGCGGCGCCAGCCCGCGGCATCCCAACGATGATGCCTGCGCCAGTTCGCATTGGCCGGTTCC
>JAFLDX010000314.1 GCA_017302215.1 Lysobacterales bacterium | reverse complement strand
TGCACGCCCACGGCACGCCGCGGGCGATCGAGGACAAGGCCGAGCTGCTGCAGATCGTCGGCCGCCTGACGCGGACGCACGAGGCCGGCCGGGACAAGCCCTGGGCCGTGTCCGATGCGCCGGCCGCCGCCGTGCCGGCCGATCGTGCCGGCGGCTGGGCGGTCCAACTCGGCGCGTTCAAGACGGCCGACGATGCGAACAAGTTGCGCGGACGCCTGCAGGGCGCCGGTTTCGTCGCCTATGTCGACAAGCTCGCGAGCGAAGGCCAGACCCTGTGGCGCGTGCGCGCGGGTCCCGAAACCGATCGCGCGAATGCCGACAAGCTGCGCGGCCGGATCAAGGACAAGCTCAAGCTCGACGGCATCATCGTGACGCAATGACGCCATGAACGGGTTCGACTACGCGATCATCGGCGTGCTCGCGCTGTCGATCCTGGTCGGCCTCTGGCGTGGCTTCATCGGCGAGGTGCTCGCGCTGGCTTGCTGGATACTCGCGTTCTGGGTCGCGTGGATGTTCGGACCGCCCCTTGCGGAGCATTTTTCCGCCAGCATATCGATGCCGTCCGTGCGCGTGATGCTGGCCTACGCGCTGTGCTTCGTCGCCGTGCTCGTGGCAGGTGCGATCGTCGGGTTCCTGATGCGCAAGCTCGTCGACGGCAGCGGCCTGTCGGGTACGGATCGCCTGCTCGGGATGGTGTTCGGTTTCGTGCGCGGTGCCGCGCTGGTCGTGCTGATCGTGCTCATGATGAAGTTCACGCCGGTCGTGCGCGATGACGGGTGGCAGGCCTCGCGCCTGCTGCCGATGTTCGAGGCCGGTGCGGCGTGGGTGACCACGAAGTTGCCGGAAGGCATCTCGCGCTACCTCGAGCCGGCCGCCGTGATGGCGCCGGCACCGCCTGTCGAGGCGCCCCGGCCGGGCGCGGCGACGGGCAATGTCCCTCTTCCTTCGCGGTGAACTGAACCATGTGCGGAATCATCGGGATCGTCGGCAAGTCCGAAGTCGCCTCGGCGCTCTACGACGCGCTGACCGTGCTCCAGCACCGCGGCCAGGACGCGGCCGGCATCGCCACCATCGACGGATCGAAGCTGCGCCTGCACAAGGGCAACGGGCTCGTGCGCGACGTGTTCCAGCGCGACCAGATGCTCGGCCTGCGTGGCCGCATCGGCATCGCCCATTGCCGCTACCCGACGGCCGGCTCGGAGGGCACCAGCGAGGCGCAGCCGCTGTACGTCAATTCGCCGTACGGCATCGCCCTGGCCCACAACGGCAACCTCGTCAACACGGCGACGCTGCGGCGCGAGATGTTCGAGGACGACCGCCGCCACATCAACACCGATTCCGATTCGGAGATCCTCCTCAACGTGCTCGCCCACGAGATCCAGATCCAGGATCGCATGGCGCTGTCGGCCGACAACATCTTCAAGGCCGTCGCCGGCGTGCACCGGCGCTGCATCGGTGGTTACGCGGTCGTGACCCTGCTGCTCGGCTACGGCGTGCTCGCGTTACGCGACCCGCACGGCATCCGCCCGCTCGTGCTCGGCGAGCGCGATACGGCCGAGGGCAAGGAGTACGCGGTTGCCTCGGAATCGGTCGCGCTCGACCTGCTCGGCTTCCGCCTGTTGCGCGACGTCGCTCCGGGCGAGGCCGTGCTGATCACGCTCGATGGCCAGATCTACTCGCGACAGTGTTCCGAACCGGTGCGCCACACGCCGTGCATCTTCGAGTACGTCTACCTCGCGCGTCCCGACTCGATGATCGAGGACGTGTCCGTGTACAAGGCGCGCCTGCGCATGGGCGAGCGCCTCGCGGCCAAGATCCAGCGCCTGAAGCCCGACCACGGCATCGACGCGGTGATCCCGATTCCCGACACCTCGCGCACGGCGGCGTCGTCGCTCGCGCAGGCGCTCGGCGTGCCGATGCGCGAGGGCTTCGTCAAGAACCGCTACATCGGCCGCACCTTCATCATGCCCGGGCAGAGCGAGCGCGTGAAATCGGTGCGCCGCAAGCTCAATGCGATCGGCCTCGAGTTCCGCAAGAAGAACGTGCTGCTCGTCGACGACTCGATCGTGCGCGGCACGACGTCGCGACAGATCATCCAGATGGCGCGCGAGGCCGGCGCGAAATCGGTCTTCTTCGCCTCGGCCGCGCCGCCGGTGCGCTATCCGAACATCTACGGCATCGACATGCCGGCCGCCGCCGAACTGGTCGCCCACGGCCACACCGAGGAAGAGATCGAGAAGCTGCTCGGTGCGGACTGGCTGGTCTACCAGGACCTCGAGGATCTCGTCGCGGCGGTCGCCGAGGGCAACGACAACCTCACCGAGTTCGACACCTCGTGCTTTTCCGGCGAGTACGTGACCGGTGTCGAGCCGACCTACCTCGACCAGCTCGAGTTCGCGCGCTCGGACGAAGCCAAGGATCGCCGTCGCCAGTCCGGCTGAGTGACGCGGCGTCATCCCGGCTCCGGTGCGGTTTCGCTGGCGGCCTGAAACCGGCAGAATCGGCCGGTCGCTGCGCCACCGGCGCGCGCTTCGCCAGGATCCCGCGTCCGCGCATGCATGCCGCCTGCCTCTTCGCCGCCGCCCGCGAATGCCTCCAGGCA
>JAFLDX010000313.1 GCA_017302215.1 Lysobacterales bacterium | reverse complement strand
CGCAGATGGCACACGGCGCGGTCGACTGGCAGAAGGCGATGGACCAGGTTGCCGGCGGCAATGCCGCCGATCTCGCGCGGCGCGTGCAGGTCACCCCGGTGCTCGACAACGGCCGCGTCGCCGGCCTGCGCGTGTCGACGGCCGGCGATGCCGCGCTGATGGCGCGCCTCGGCCTGCGTCCGAGCGATATCGTCACCGCCGTCAACGGCATACCGGTCGATTCGGTCGCCCGTGGCCAGCAGATCCTCGAGAGTCTCGGCAGTGCAACCGAGGTGCGCGTGACGGTCACGCGCGACGGCATGCCGGCCGAACTCGCGCTCAAGCTGCGCTGAGCGTTGCGTCCGCCCCTTTCCGGGCCTGCTTTGCTACGCTTGCGCGCGGTCGGGACTGCCGTTCGCGGACCCGGCGCGCGGCCGAGGCGGCGCCCGTGCATGCATGCGTGGATTCCGCCGCCCGATCCATTCCGACATCCGAGTCCGCCGCGATGATCCGTGTCCGCCTGCTTGCCCTCGCCATCCTGCTGTGCGCCTTCGCGTCGACTGCCGGAGCACAGCCTCCCGCGGCCTCGGCGACGACCGCCGACGGGCGTCACACGCTGAACCTCAAGGACGCCGACATCCAGGCCTTGATCGCCACGGTGTCGGAGATCACCGGCAAGAACTTCATCCTCGGTCCGAACGTGCAGGGCAAGGTCACCGTCATCTCGGCCAAGCCGATGCTGCCGGACGAGATCTACGACGTGTTCCTCTCGGTGCTGCGCGTGCACGGCTATGCCGCGATCGCGCAGGGCAGCATGATCAAGATCGTGCCGGAGGCGATGGCCCAGCAGGACGGCTCGGCCTCGCTCAACGGCGGTCGTGCCCACGCGCCGGACGAACTGATCACGCAGATCGTGCCGGTTCGCCACGTGTCGGCCGCCGAGCTGATCCAGATCCTGCGCCCGCTGATGCCGCAGGGCGGCCAGCTCATCGCGCACGGACCGTCGAACTCGCTGGTCATCTCCGATCGCGCCGGCAACGTCGCGCGACTCGCCGGCATCATCCAGCGCATCGACACGGTGTCCGACGCCGAGGTCGAGGTCATTCCGCTCGCGCATGCCAATGCGGCCGAGCTCGCACGCACGCTGACCGTGCTCGGCGACGACAAGACGACGCCGCCGGGCGAGGCGCCGCGCGTGTTCGCCGATTCGCGCACGAACTCGATCCTGCTCGCCGGCGCGAAGAACGCGCGGCTCAAGATGCGCGCGCTGATCGCCCACCTCGACACGCCGCTCGAGAACGGCGGCGACACCCAGGTCGTCTACCTGCGCAACGCGAATGCCAAGGATCTCGTGCCGATCCTGCAGGGCGTCGCCGCGACCCTGACCGGCATCGCCCCGCCGACCGCGCCGAAGCCGGGCGAGGCACAGGGCAGTGCAGGCGCCTCGCCGGCGACGATCCTCGCCCACGAGCAGACCAATGCGCTGATCATCAGCGCGCCGCCGGCGGTGTTCCGTTCGCTTGCCGCGGTCGTGCGCCAGCTCGATGTGCGTCGCGCGCAGGTGCTGATCGAGGCGATCATCGCCGAGGTCGCCGACTCCACGGCCAGCGAGATCGGCGTGCAGTGGTTCACCGCGCCGCAGCGCGATGACAACACGCTCGGCCAGGGCGTGATCGGCGGCACGATCTTCCCGGGCCCGAACAACAATGCGAGCCTGGTCGGCCTCGCCACGAACCCGCTCGGTCTCGGCAGCCTCGGTGGCCTGTCGCTCGGCTACATCGACGGCACGATCAAGATTCCCGGGACCGACACCGAGATCCTCAACCTCGGCGCGCTCGTGCGCGCGCTGCGCGGCGACGGCAAGACCAACATCCTGTCGACCCCGTCGATCCTGACCCTCGACAACCAGGAAGCCGAGATCAAGGTCGCGCAGGAGGTGCCGTTCCTGACCGGTTCGTACACGAACACGGCGAGCACCGGCCAGAACGGCGCCGTGACGAACCCTTTCCAGACGATCGAGCGCAAGGACGTCGGCCTCGTCCTCAAGGTCACGCCGCACGTCAACGAGGGCGATGCCGTGCGCATGGAGATCCACCAGGAAGTCTCCTCGCTCGCGCCGCCGGTGAGCGGCGCGGTCGACCTCGTCACGAACAAGCGCGAGCTGTCGACCAGCGTGCTCGTCGCCGACAACGCCCTGCTCGTGCTCGGCGGTCTGATCGACAGCAACGTCTCGGACTCGAACTCGAAGGTGCCGGGCCTCGGCAGCATCCCGATCATCGGCAACCTGTTCCGCTACCGCTCGAACAAGAACGAGAAGCGCGACCTCATGGTGTTCCTGCGCCCGCAGATCCTGCGCGACGCGGCCACCGAAGCGGCGGTGTCGAGCGAGAAGTACAACTACATGCGCACCGAGCAGTTGCGCATGCGCGAGGATCCGGCGCCGCTGACGCCGCGCTCGCGCCGCCCGCTGCTGCCCGAAGTGCACGATTTCCTGCGCAGTCCGCCGCTCGACGAACACACGCCGGCGCAGCGCGGCGGCAAGCCGTGAACGCAGCGGCGCCGGGCCGTCTGGCGCGACCCGGGTTCGGATTCGCGCGCCGGCACGGTGCCACCGTCACCGCCTGGCAC
>JAFLDX010000312.1 GCA_017302215.1 Lysobacterales bacterium | reverse complement strand
GGTCGCGCGCAGCGCCTGAGAAAGCGGCACGCGATTCCACGCAAGGATCCTGCGCGGACCGCAGCGCATGCCGCCCTGCGGCTTGCCGCCTGCCGCGCCGTCCCCGACAATCGGGCCATGGTCGCCAAGAAGTCCCATGACATCGCCGTGTCCGTCGAGGCCCAGTTCCTCGACGAGCAGTCGAAGCCGAACGACAACCGCTACGTGTTCTCGTACACGGTGACGATCCACAACCGCGGCACGGTCTCGGCGCGCCTGCTGAGCCGGCACTGGGTCATCACCGACGGCAACGGCGACGTGCGCGAGGTGCGCGGCGAGGGCGTGGTCGGCGAACAGCCGCTCGTGCACCCGGGCGAAGGCTACGAGTACACCTCGGGCGCCGTGCTCGAGACGGCGGTCGGCACGATGCAGGGCAGCTACCAGATGCTCGCCGACGACGGCACGCGCTTCGACGCGGCGATCCCGTCGTTCGTGCTGTCGATCCCGCGGACCTTGCACTAGTGGCGGTCGCCGCCACGCAACGCGCGGGCCGCGGCTGACATGGCGACCTGGGCCATCGGCGACATCCAGGGCTGCCACGACGAGCTGGCCCGGCTGCTCGACCTGATCGAGTTCGACTCGGCGCGCGACACGCTGTGGTTCTGCGGCGACCTCGTCAACCGCGGCGGCCAGTCGCTCGAAGTGTTGCGCCTCGTGCGCTCGCTCAACGAACGCACGGTCGCCGTGCTCGGCAACCATGACCTCTCCCTGCTCGCGATCGCCGAGCGCAGCGAGCAGGACCAGGCCAAGGTCAATCCCGAACTGCGTGCCGTGCTGTTCGCGCCGGACCGCAACGAACTGCTCGACTGGCTGCGCAAGCGGCCCTTGCTGCACGCCGATCGCGAGCTCGGCTACCTGCTGATCCACGCCGGCCTCGCGCCGCGCTGGGACGTGGCCGAAGCCGAGCGCGTCGCGCGCGAGATCGAGAACCGCCTGCGCGCCGACGACTACCGCCGCCTGCTCAAGCAGATGTTCGGCAACAAGCCCGACGCCTGGTCGCCGAAACTGCGCGGCATCGAACGCCTGCGCGCCGGAATCAACGTGTTCACGCGCCTTCGCTACTGCGACGTGCGCGGCCGCATCGCCTTTTCCGAGAAGGGCACGCCCGGCACGCAGCGTCCGGGCCTCTATCCGTGGTTCGAAGTGCCCGGCCAGGCCAGGCGCGACCTGCGCATCGTCTGCGGCCACTGGTCGACCCTCGGCCTGTTCGCGGGCCTCGGCGTCTACGCGATCGACACCGGCTGCGTCTGGGGCGGCGCCCTCACTGCGATGCGCCTCGACACCGAGCAACCCGAGTTCGTCGCGCTGAAGTCCGACCGGCCGAAGCCGCCGGGCAAGGACATCGACTGAGCGTCGCGATGAACGCCCCGACGATCCGCTTCGACGACGGCGCCGCCTACGAACGTTACATGGGCGTCTGGAGCCAGCGCGTCGGCATGGCTTTCCTCGACTGGCTCGCGCCCGCGCCCGGACTGCGCTGGCTCGACGTCGGCTGCGGCAATGGCGCGTTCACCGAACAGATCGTCGCGCGCTGCGCGCCGGCTTCGGTTGACGGCATCGACCCGTCCGCCGCGCAACTCAACCACGCGCGCACGCGCCCGACCCTCGCCGACGCCGCGTTCCGCGAGGGCGATGCGATGGCCCTGCCGTATCCCGACGACACGTTCGATGTCGCGGTCATGCCGCTCGTGATCTTTTTCGTCCCCGATCCCGCCCGCGGCGTCGCCGAGATGGCACGCGTCGTGCGTGCAGGCGGCATCGTCGCCGCCTATGCCTGGGACATGCCCGGCGGCGGCTTCCCATACGAACCCCTGCTCGCCGAGTTGCGTGCGTCGGGCGTCATCGTGCCGTCACCACCGAGCCCGGACGCATCGACCCTCGATTCAATGAGGGCCTACTGGACCGAGGCGGGCCTTGGCACTGTCGAGACACGTGTATTCGATGTCGAACGCCGCTTCGCCGATTTCGACGAGTACTGGACCACCGTGCGCGCCGCACCGAGCGCCGGACCGATGCTCGGCACGATGACGACGGGCGAGCGCGAAGCGCTGCAGCAACGCGTCCGCGCACGCCTGGCGGTAGATGGCGACGCGATCGTGTGCACCGCGCGTGCGAATGCGGTGCGCGGGAGCGTGGCGCGGAAGGCGTGAGCCACGCGGCCACACCGCTTGGAAAGCGACCGGTAGCGTCGACATCATCGACCGCCACGACGTCGCCGAGTATTGAAACCATTCACCAGCGAGTTCCGTGCTGCCCGCCCGACTCCACGCGCCCTAGCCCAGTGACCGCACAAGGTCGCCTCACCTTTCTTGACGACGATCGTGCGCAAATCTCCGCCCCCGGGAGGATGAACGGCCGGCCCAGGCGATGCATCGCAAGCTAATGCACGAACTGCAGTCACCGCATGGCGATCGGCCGGGAACCTCGTCGAAACACCGACGCAGACGCGGATCGTGTCCCCAGACGTGGTGTAGCAGCACCGTCTTGAGTTCCTGATCGATCAGGGACTTGGGCGCGAGGAAGAGGTCATCGTGGCGACTTGGGTATGTTGGGTTTGCCGACTCAACAACCTGA
>JAFLDX010000311.1 GCA_017302215.1 Lysobacterales bacterium | reverse complement strand
GTCATCGTGCATGAGGCCGTGGCGGGACCGCGAGCACCGCGGCGCCGCCCGGTCCGACGGCGCGCGCCGGCGTCAGTCCTCCTCGGCGCGCGGCCTGTAACTCTCGATGAGCTGTCGCTGCACCTGCGGCGGCACGGCCTCGTAGTGGCTGAACTCGAGCGAGTAGCGACCGCGTCCCCCGGTCATTGCCTTCAGTTCGGTCTGGTAGCCGCCGATCTCGGCCAGCGGCACCTGGGCACGGATGACGAGTTCGCCGCCGCGCGCGGCATCGGTTCCGTTGATGCGCGCGCGCTTTCCCGAGAGCCCGCCGGTCACGTCACCCATGTGCGCTTCCGGCACGTTGACATCGAGGTTGACGATCGGTTCGAGCAGGATCGGACGCGCCTTGCCGATCGCATCGAGGAAGGCCTTGCGACCCGCCGCGACGAAGGCGACTTCCTTCGAGTCGACGCTGTGGAACTTGCCGTCGTAGACGATCACGCGCACGTCCTGCAGCGGGTAGCCGGCGACGGCGCCGTGTTCGAGCACCTGGCGCACGCCCTTCTCGATGGCCGGGATGAACTGGCCGGGAATCGCGCCGCCCTTGATTTCCTCGGCGAACTCGAAACCGCTGCCGCGCGGCAGCGGTTCGATGCGCAGGAACACCTCGCCGAACTGGCCGGCGCCGCCGGTCTGCTTCTTGTGGCGGTGGTGTCCGTCGGCGCGCGCCGAAACCGTCTCGCGGTAGGCGATGCGCGGGGGCCGCGTGACGACGTCCACGCCGTAACGCGCGCGCATGCGTTCGAGCACGAGCTTGAGGTGCAGGTCGGAGAGGCCGCGCACGATCGTCTCGTTGAGTTCCTTGCTGTGTTCGATGCGCAGGCACGGGTCTTCCTCGGCGAGCCTGCCGAGCGCCGTCGCGAGCTTCTGTTCCTGGCCCTTGTGCGCCGGTTCGACGGCAAGGCCGAACATCGGCTGCGGGAAGTCGAGCGGCTTGAGGTGGATGTGGTCCTCGTCGTGCGAATCGTGCAGTACCGCATCGAAGTGGATCTCGTCGACCTTCGCGATCGCGGCGATGTCGCCCGGCACCGCACGTTCGATTTCGACGTGGTCCTTGCCCTTGAGCTTGAACAGGTGGCCGACCTTGAACGGCTTGCGGCCGTCGTCGACGAACAACTGGGTGTCCCTGCGCACCGTGCCCTGGTAGACGCGGAACACGCCGAGCTTGCCGACGAACGGATCGTTGACGATCTTGAACACGTCGGCGATGACGTGGCGATCCGGGTCCGCCACCGCCTCGATCGGTTGTGCATCGGCGCCGGTGCCCTTGACGAACGGCGGCGGATTGCCCTCGCGCGGGTTCGGCAACAGGCGCACGGCGATGTCGAGCAGGGCGCGGATGCCGGCGCCGCTGCGCGCGGAGACGAAGCAGATCGGCACCAGATGGCCCTCGCGCAGGCACTGCTCGAAGGCATCGTGCAGTTCACTCCCGGCAAGCCCCTCCTCGCCGGCATCGAGGTAGTGGTCCATGACGAGTTCGTTGACCTCGACGACCTGGTCGATGATGCGCTGGTGGGCTTCGGCGACCGACGAGAAGTCCGCTTCGCCCGACGGATTGAAGAAGCAGTCGACGACGTCGCTGCCGCCGCCCGTCGGCAGGTTGAGCGGCAGGCACTCGCTGCCGAACTCCTCGCGCAGGGCCGTGGTCAGGCCGGCCAGGTCGGCGCCGTCGGCGTCGATGCGGTTGACGACGAGCATGCGCGCGAGTCCTCGTGCGCGCGCGTAGTCCATCAGGCGGCGCGTCGAGTGGCCGATGCCGGCCACGGCGTCGACGACGACCGCGCAGGTCTCGACCGCGGCCAGCGCGGAAAGGGTGGGTCCGCGGAAGTCGGCATAGCCCGGCGTGTCGATCAGGTTGATGTGGCAGCCGTCGCGCTCGATCGATGCGATGGCCGAGCCGATCGAATGCCGACGTTCCTTCTCCATCGGATCGAAGTCGGACACCGTGGTGCCGCGTTCGATCGTGCCCGCCGTCTGGATTGCGCCGCCGGCATGCAGCAGGGCTTCGAACAACGTGGTTTTGCCGGCGCCGGCATGGCCTGCCAGGGCGATGTTGCGGATGTTCTCGGTGCTGTGCGGCATGCGGATTCCCCCGTGGCTGAGGATCGCCACCACCGGTGCGGTGGCTGGCGGCCGATCGTGATGCGGCGGCCGGTAGCCGTCGCCGATGGCGTTCGCGGGTGAGGCCGGTGCTTTGCGGGCGTGTCGTAGCGGTGCCGGCCGTCGCGGCGCGGGGGCCGGACTGGCCAGCACGCCACTCGGCATGCCGTGCCTGTCCGCTGGCGGGCGCGTGTCGCGACGGCAGATCGGCAACCGTGGCAGCGACAGCGGCGCGGAGCGAAGGCCATTGCCAGCGGGCGTCGCGGCAAGACTTGCGCGATCACCGGGGTCGGTCAAGCCGCACTGCGTCAGTTCGCCCCGCGTCGTGTTGTCGCCGTGCGGCATACTCGACGCTCGACCGGGAAGCGGCGGGTGGCGATGCGGGAAGCGACATGCGTGGCGCGAAGCGATGACCGCTGACGAAGCGTGCGGCGCGGGCTGGCGTGCGCTGTGCGTGCACGGTGCCGGCGCGGGTGGCTGGGAATGGCAGGCCTGGCGGCGCGTGTTCGAGGCGCACGGCATCGACGTCTCGACTCCCGACCTGGTGGCCGCCGAGGCCGGACTCGCGGCGACGC
>JAFLDX010000032.1 GCA_017302215.1 Lysobacterales bacterium | reverse complement strand
CTGCGGACGACGTGGCCGCCATCACGCTGTTCCCGGGCTGCATCGCGCGCGTGCTCGACCGCGATACGCTGTCCGCCGCGCGCACCCTGCTCGAGGCACTCGGCCATCGCGTGCACGTGCCGGAGGCAGCGGTCTGCTGTGGCGCGATGCCGCGCCATGCCGGAGAAGCCGCGCTGGCCGCAGCGGTCGAGGCTCGGACCCGCACCGCCCTGCTCGCGCGACCGTCCACGCGGACACTGAGCTGCGCGTCGGGCTGCCTCGACGGGCTGCGTCGGCACGTACTGGACGGGACCGGGCTGACGGTCGAGGACATCGCGACCTTCATCGCGCGTGACCCCGGCATCGCCGGGCTGCGCTTCCGGCCGTTCGTCGCGCGCGTCGCCCTGCATGTGCCATGCACACAGGCGAGCCTCGGTGACGGCGGGCGCGCGACGCGCGCCCTGCTCGCACGCATCCCCGGACTCGAGCTCGAGATACTGCCTGTGCAACCGCGCTGCTGCGGCGCGGCCGGCACGTACTTCATCGATCATCCGGAGCCGGCCGACCGCCTGCGCGCGCAAACGCTCGAGCATGTACAGGCGAGCGCGGCGCAGCTGCTGCTGACCAGCAACACCGGCTGCCGCGCGTTCCTCGACAACGGCCTGCGACGTCGCACCACGCCGATCCCGGTGCTGCATCCGCTTGCGCTGCTGGCGCGCCAACTGGAGACTGCCGAACCATGAACCCCGCTCGCACGCATTCGCCGGTCGACCGCGTCCTGATCGAGATCGAGCGTGCTCTCGGCACGGTGTTCGAGCCGCGCCCCGCGGCGAATCGCGCCTCGCCGGCCGCAGGCCTCGGCGAAGCCGCGCTGGATGAAGCGCAACGCCGGCATGCCGCCGGGCTCATGCGCGTCAACCATGTCGGCGAGGTGTGCGCGCAGGCGCTCTATTTCGGCCAGGCCGCGGTCGCGCGCGACGACGCCGTGCGCGCACAGCTGCTCGAAGCCGCAGCCGAGGAGACCGACCACCTCGCCTGGTGCGGCGAACGCCTCGACCAGCTCGGCGACCGCCCGAGCCTGCTCAACCCGTTGTGGTACGGCGGCGCGTGGGCGATCGGCGCGGCCGCCGGCCTGATCAGTGACCAGCTGAGCCTCGGCTTCGTCGTCGAGACCGAGCGCCAGGTCGAGGCGCATCTCGACGGCCATCTCGACCAGCTCCCGGCCGACGACCGGCGCAGCCGCGCGATCGTCACGCAGATGAAGGCCGACGAGGCGCGCCACGCCGAGAACGCACAGGCCGCCGGCGGCATCGACCTGCCGCCGCCCGTGAAGGCGGCGATGCGCTTCGCCGCGCACGTGATGCGCAAGGTGGCCTACCGGGTCTGAGCTCGGCGCGGCGCGTGTTTCGGCCCTGCTCCGTAGCAATGCTTCAGCCGAGCGAGCTCGGCTCTACGCGAGCGTGGCCTGCGTGGCCGCGGTCCACGGCCGCCGTCGTAGAGCGGAGCTTGCTCCGCTGCTCTTGCTCCGTTGCAATGCTTCAGCCGAGCGAGCTCGGCTCTACGCGAGCGCGGCCTGCGTGGCCGCGATCCACCGCCGCCGTCGTGGAGCGGAGCTCGCTCCGCTGCTCTTGCTCCCTGCCAGCGCTTCAGCCGAGCGAGCTCGGCTCTACGCGAGCGTGGCCTGCGTGGCCGCGGTCCAACCGCCGCCATCGTAGAGCGGAGCTTGCTCCGCTGCTCTGGCTCCGTTGCAATGCTTGAGCCGAGCGAGCTCGGCTCTACGCGAGCGCGGCCTGCGTGGCCGCGGTCCACCGCCGCCGTCGTAGAGCGGAGCTCGCTCCGCTGCTCTGGCTCCGCTGCTCTTGCTCCATTGCAATGCTTGAGCCGAGCGAGCTCGGCTCTACGGCGCCCTCGCCTCCGGCCCCCGCGTCAGACCAGGTTGCGGCCGTGGAACAGTTCCTCGATCTCGCGCTTGACCAGAGCCTCGATGCGCTGGCGTTCCTTGAACGAGAGGTCGTCGGAATGCGCCTCGAACAGGTAGGTGTCGAGGTCGAAGTTCTTCACGTGCATCTTCGTGTGGAACATGTTTTCCTGGTACACGTTCACGTCGAGCATCTCGTACTTCTGCCGGATGTGCTTGGCGAGGTACTCCTGGACCGAGTTGATGCGGTGGTCCATGTAGTGCTTGCGGCCCTTCACGTCGCGCGTGAAGCCGCGCACGCGGTAGTCGGCGATGACGATGTCCGACTCGAAGCTGTCGATGAGGAAGTTGAGGGCCTTCAGCGGCGAGATGACGCCGCAGGTCGACACGTCGATGTCCGCGCGGAAGGTCGCGATGCCGTTGTGCGGATGCGTTTCCGGGTAGGTGTGGACGGTGATGTGGCTCTTGTCGAGGTGGGCAACGACGGCATCGGAAATCGTGTCGCGGCCGAGCTTCTCGACGACCGGCTCCTCGGAAATGAGGATCGTCACGCTAGCGCCCTGCGGATCGTAGTCCTGGCGCGCGACGTTGAGGATGTTCGCGCCGATGATGTCGGCCACGTCGGTGAGGATCGTGGTCAGGCGCTCGGCGTTGTACGCCTCGTCGATGTACTCGATGTAGCGCCGGCGCTGGTCTTCCGACACGGCGTAGCAGATGTCGTAGATGTTGAAGCTGAGCGCCTTGGTGAGGTTGTTGAAACCCTGCAGGCGCAGGCGGGGAATGGGCTTCACCATGGCTGTCGTCTCCAAGCCGCACCCGCGGAAGGGCGCGCATTATGGGCCAATCGACACGACGATGATACCGGGAGGCCGGCGCCGGCCTCCCGGTGGCCGCAGCGGTCGACCACGTCCCGTGCGCAGGCGACGTGTCCACGGAACCGCGAATTGCAATAAGATGCCTGCACGCTGCGCGCAGGGGCGCAGTCGATGGAAATATCCGCACTTTTGTGCGTGCCCTCCGTGTCGTCCTGGGAGACACCCGAGTGAAGATGGCCGATTTCCGTTACACCCTGCAGCGCAACGTCTCCAAGGTGCAGGCGCCGCCGTCCCTGCAGCCCGACCGGGCGGCCATGGAACGCTTCCTCGGCATGTGCCATCGTCGACGCTATCCGAGCAAGACCGCGATCATCCGCCCAGGCGACTCGGCCAACATCCTCTATTACGTCATCGACGGTTCGCTGACCGTTTCCTCCGAGGACGAGGAAGGACGCGAACTGATCCTTGCCTACCTCAACCGCGGCGAGTTCATCGGCGAGATGGGCATCTTCGTCGAGACCCCGCGTCGCGAGGTCATGGTGCGCACGCGCACGCCGTGCGAACTGGCCGAGATCGGCTACGAGCGCATGTTCAACCTGTTCGAGGGCGCGCTGCGCGACGAGTGCCCGAAGATCCTGTTCGCGATCGGCTCGCAGCTGACCAACCGCCTGCTGCACACGAGCCGCAAGGTCAGCCGGCTCGCCTTCATGGACGTCACCGGCCGCGTCGCCAAGACCCTGATCGACCTGACCGACGAACCCGATGCGATGACCCATCCGCAGGGCACGCAGATCCGCATCTCGCGCCAGGAAATCAGCCGCATCGTCGGCTGCTCGCGCGAGATGGTCGGGCGCGTGCTCAAGCAGCTCGAGGAACAGGGCATGATCACCGTGTCGGGCAAGACCATCGTCGTGCTCGGCCGGCGCGCCAACGAGGGCTGATCGCCCGCTCCGCATTGGTCGCCGTCGTTCGACCGCACCGGCGCTGGCGACGGCCGGCGCGATTCCCGCCGTCTCAGGCCCACTCGACGCGACGCACGCTCCGGCCGAGCGCACGCTCGAGCGCGCGACAGGTTTGCGGCGTGCCGTTGACCAGCACGGCATCCTCGGCCTCGCGCAGCATCGGCGCATCGGCGGCCGAATCGGTATAGGCGACCGTCCACGGCGGCTGGAAACCCGCCGTCGCGAGCTCGCGCGGCTTGCGCGCGCCGAAGCAGTGCACGCCGGTGCGCAGTCCGAACCAGCCGCACTCGAGACGCGAGGCGACGAGCTCGAAGCCGTCGAGGCCGATCGCGTCGAACAGGCCGCGCGCGACGTGCTGGTCGCAGCCGGTGACGACGATGACGCGATCGCCGGCGGCGACATGGCGGCGCAACGCCGTGATGCCTTCGCGCAGGAAGATGCGCGGCCGCTCGGCGTGCGCGCGCGCAAACGCAGCGGCGAGGTCGCGGTAACGCGTTTCGCCGATGCCGAGCAGGGAGGCGCGCGCGAGCAGGCGCACGATCCGCCAGCGTCCGCGCCGTGCCAGCGCGAGCGGGCTGGCGAGCACGACCAGCGGCACGGCGAGCAACAGGCGCCACGGCGACTGCCGATAGCGCGCGCGCACGAAGGCGGCGAACGAATCGCCACGGATCAGCACGCCGTCGAAGTCGAACAGGACGATCCGGCACGCCGGCGCCCTGGCTGCCGCCGGATCGCCCTCCCTTGCGGCGTCGCTCATGCGCCGCTGAACAGGTCGGCCAGCGCAAGACCGGGATCGGGCGCGCGCATGAAACTCTCGCCGACCAGGAAGGCATCGATGTCGGCCGCGCGCAGGCGCGCCACGTCCGCGCGCGTGGCGATGCCGCTCTCGGTCACGAACACGCGGCCGTCGTCGACACGTGGACGCAGCGCCAGCGAGGTCTCGAGCGAAACCTCGAACGTGCGCAGGTCGCGGTTGTTGACGCCGATCAGCGGCACCGGCAGGGCGAGGGCACGCTCGAGTTCATCGCCGTCGTGTGCCTCGACGAGCACGTCGAGGTCGAGTTCGGCGGCGAGCAGGGCCAGTTCGAGCAGGGCATCGTCGTCGAGCGCGGCGACGATCAGCAGGATCGCATCGGCACCGATCACGCGCGCCTCGTGCACCTGGTACGCGTCGATCGTGAAGTCCTTGCGCAGCACCGGCAGCGTGCAGGCCGCGCGCGCGCGGACGAGGAAGTCCTCTTGGCCGTGGAAGAAGTCGGCATCGGTCAGCACCGACAGGCAGGTCGCGCCGCCGGCCTCGTAGCTGCGCGCGATCGCGACCGGATCGAAGTCGGCGCGGATCACGCCCTTGCTCGGGCTGGCCTTCTTGACCTCGGCGATGACGGCGGCCGCACCGCTCTCGATGCGCGCCTCGATCGCCGCGGCGAAGCCGCGCGTGTCGGACAGGTCGGCACAGCGCGCGACGAGCTCGCGCAGCGGCATGCGCGCGCTGCGCTCGGCGATCTCCTCGACCTTGCGCGCGAGGATGCGCTCGAGGATGTCGCTCATGCGGCCGCCAGGCGACGCGTCGCCTGCACGTAGGCATCGAGTTTCGCGCGCGCCGCGCCGCTCGTGATCGTTGCGCGCGCGAGGTCGATGCCGGCAGCGATCGAATCGGCGCGGCCGGCGACGTAGAGCGCCGCGCCGGCATTGAACGTCACGATGTCGCGCGCGGCGCCGGGCGTATCGTCGAGCGCCTCGAGTACGCGCGTGCGCGACTCGCCGGCGTCGGCGACGCGCAGCTGGCGCCCCGAGGCCATGGCGAAACCGAACTCCTCGGGATGGACCTCGTATTCGCGGACGACGCCATCCCTCAGCTCGCCGACCATCGTCGCGCCACCGAGCGAGATCTCGTCCATGCCGTCCTTGCCCCAGACCACGAGCGCGCGCTCGGCGCCGAGCTCGGCCAGCACGCGCACCTGGATACCGACCAGGTCGGGATGGAACACGCCCATCAGGATGTTCGGCGCACCGGCCGGATTGGTCAGCGGTCCGAGGATGTTGAAAATCGTGCGTACGCCCATCTCGCGGCGCACGGCGGCGACCGCCTTCATGGCCGGATGATGGATCGGCGCGAACATGAAGCCGACGCCGACTTCGTCGATGCAGGCAGCGACCCGCGCCGGCTGCAACTCGATCACGGCACCGAGTGCCTCGAGTACGTCGGCGCTGCCCGATTTCGACGAAACGCTGCGGTTGCCGTGCTTGGCGACGCGCGCGCCGGCCGCGGCGACGACGAACATCGCGGTCGTCGACACGTTGAAGCTGTGGCCGCCGTCACCGCCCGTGCCGACGATGTCGACGAGATGTTCGCGCCCGGCCACCTCGACCGGCGCGGCCAGCTCGCGCATGACGCGCGCCGCGGCCGAGATCTCGCCGACCGTCTCCTTCTTCACGCGCAGGCCGGTCAGGATCGCCGCGACCATTGCCGGCGACACCTCGCCGCGCATGATCTGGCGCATGAGGTCGACCATCTCGTCGTGGAAGATTTCGCGATGCTCGATCGCGCGTTGCAGGGCCTGTTGCGGGGTGATGGACATGGGAATTCGTGATTCGTGATTCGTGATTCGTGATTCGTGATTCGTGATTCGTGATTCGTGATTGTGGAACCGGTGGATCGGGTATCCGCCAAGCCTCGCCGCGACGTTTGCTTGCCTTCTCCCCGCATTGGCGGGGAGAAGAGCCTGCACCGGACGCGATCCGGGGTGGCGCGGCAGCGCCGGATGAGGGGCACGCGCTCCACGGTGCCTCGCTTTCCGCGCCTTCAGCGCGCAAGGAAATTGCGCAGAAGAGCGTGGCCGTGCCGGGTCAGGATCGACTCGGGATGGAACTGCACGCCCTCGACGCCGAGTTCGCGGTGGCGCAGGCCCATGATCTCGTCGAAGTCGCCGTTGTCGTCTTCGGTCCAGGCGGTGATCTCGAGGCAGTCCGGCAGCGAGTCCTTCTCGACCACGAGCGAGTGGTAGCGCGTCGCCTCGAACGGGCTCGGCAGGCCGCGGAACACGCCTTCGCCGGTGTGATGGATCATCGAGGTCTTGCCGTGCATGATCTGCTTCGCGCGCACGACCTGGCCGCCGAAGGCCTGCCCGATCGACTGGTGACCGAGGCATACGCCGAAGATCGGCACCGACGCCGAAAACATGCGCAGCACCTCGAGCGATACGCCGGCTTCATTCGGCGTGCACGGCCCTGGCGAGATGACGATGCGTTCGGGAGCGAGCGCGGCGATGCCCGCCACGTCGAGCGCGTCGTTGCGCACGACCTTGACCTCCTCGCCGAGCTCGCCGAAGTACTGCACGAGATTGAAGGTGAAGCTGTCGTAGTTGTCGATCATCAGCAACATGGGGTGCCTTGGCGGTGCATGTTCGGTCTGTTGCCCGACAGGAGGCCGGCGGACCGCGAAGTGTAGCGGCGAACCGCGCTACCGAGGCAGCCGGGCCGATCAGCCGTCGACCGGCTCGGAAGGCGTGTCGAGCACGCGTTGCCAGAAGCCTAGGTCGAGCCAGCGGCCGAACTTGAATGCGGCCTCGCGGATCGTGCCGGCATGGACGAAGCCGAAGCGCTCGTGCAGGGCGATGCTGGCCGTGTTGGCGAGGTCGATGCCGCCGACCAGCACATGCACGCCGCGCGCGTGCGCCGCCTCGATCAGGGCCGGCATCAGCGCAGCACCGACACCCTTGCCGCGATGGTCGCGGTGCACGTACAGCGAATGCTCGACCGAGTACTTGTAGGCCTCGCGCTCGCGGAAGCGGCCGTAGCTGGCGAAGCCGAGCAGGACGCCGTCGTCGTCGACAGCGCCGATCACCGGATGGTCGGCGGCACGCTTGGTCGCGAACCACGCGTCCATCGACTCCGGCGTTCGCTCTCGATAGTCGTACAGCGCGGTCGAGCTGCGGATCGCCTCGTTGAGGATGTCGAGGATCGCGCGGGCGTGCTCGGCGTGGGTGCAGTCGATGAGGTGCATGGAAAATCCGTCCGGGACGCGCGGGATCGCGCGGGAAACGCGGCAGGAGCGCACCCTGTGCGCGATTCGGGGTGGAAAAGCGATCGCGCACAGGGTGCGCTCCTACGACCGCGATGCCCTGTCCGTACCACGCCGCAAGCAAGAGCATCACGGCTGACTTTCAACAGCCGCAGGGCTGGTCAGCCGCTTCCTGCAGCCACAGAAACATCGCGACCTCGATCGACACCAAGTCGCCATCCGCTCCGCGCCTATTCGCTGAGGGGGAACCAGAGGAAACTGGCGTCCTTCACCCCATACGCAGGCGACGGCGGCCTCTCGATCGCCGAGCCCGCAGAGTAGTGCTTGCGGACCGATTCGATGAAATTGCGCCAAGGTCGGGGCTCATCGTCATCGAGCCCGTCCTCCACGAAACCGAAGTGCGGTCCGAAGTAGCCCGAACACAGCGAAATGCGACCGTGATCGTTCGCTAGCACGAGATAGTCGGCGCCAACGATCAGCGGAACTCCGCAGTCGCCGTATCCGTATCCGGTGCGCAGGCGCTTGATCCGATTCGGCTTGCCCTTGAGCGCATCGCGCATGCTGAAGCTTGCGCGTTGCGGTTCCCAGCGGTCATCGCCATTCCGCGGCGGCGCGACGAGCTCGACTCTTTCGATGCGTGCCACGAAGACATGCTTCGCGTTGTCAAAGGCTGTTTCGACAGACCGACGAGTGCAGGAACACGCATCCACCTGCGCCGACCAAAGGGCCGGAACGGCGAGAAAAACCCAGATGATCTGCGAGAGACGCACCGTCATTGCACGATCATTTCTTCTTCGGTATGTACAGGTCCGTGATCGTGCCCTCGTAGACCTCGGCGGCCATGCCGACCGATTCGCTCAGGGTCGGGTGCGGGTGGATGGTCAGGCCGATGTCGGCGGCTTCGGCGCCCATCTCGATCGCGAGCGCGATCTCGGCAATAAGGTCGCCGGCATTCGGCGCGACGATGCCGCCGCCGATGATGCGGTGCGTGGCCTCGTCGAACAGCAGCTTGGTGAAGCCCTCGGTGCGGCCGATGCCGACCGCACGGCCCGAGGCGGCGTGCGGAAACTTGCCGACCCCGTAGGCGACACCGGCCTTCTTCGCCTCGGTCTCGGTCAGGCCGACCCAGGCGATCTCGGGATCGGTGTAGGCGACCGACGGGATCACGCGCGCGACGAACTCGCTCTTCTCGCCGGCGGCGACCTCGGCGGCGACCTTGCCTTCGTGGGTCGCCTTGTGCGCGAGCATCGGCTGGCCGACGAGGTCGCCGATCGCGAAGATGTGCGGCACGTTCGTGCGCATCTGGCGGTCGACTGCGATGAAGCCGCGATCGCTGACGGCGACGCCGGCCTGGTCGGCGCCGATCCTGGCGCCGTTCGGCGCGCGGCCGATCGCGACGAGGACGCGGTCGTAGAGTTGCGGCTCCGGAGCGCCGTCGCCCTCGAACGTGGCCTTCAAGCCCTTCTTCTCGGCCTCGATCTTCGCCACCTTGACCTTGAGGTGGATGCCGGCGTAGCGCTTGGCCAGGCGCTGCTGCAGCGGCTTGACCAGATCCGGATCGGCTCCCGGCATGAGCTGGTCCATCAGTTCGACCACGGTCACCGCGCTGCCGAGCGCCGAGTAGACCGAGGCCATCTCAAGGCCGATGATGCCGCCGCCGACCACGAGCAGCTTCTTCGGGATGTCGGCGAGCAGCAGGGCGTCGGTCGAATCCATCATGCGTGGGTCGTCCCACGGGAAGCCCGGCAGCTTCACGGCCTGCGAACCGGCGGCGATGATCGCCTTCTCGAAGCGCACGAGCTTCGCCCCGTCGGCGGTGGCGACCTCGATCTCGTTCGGCGAAGCGAAGCGGCCCGTGCCTTCGACCACACGTACCTTGCGCTGCTTGGCCATGCCGGCCAGGCCCTTCACCATCTGGCCGACGACCTTGTCCTTGTAGGCGCGCAACGCGTCGACGTCGATCGTCGGCGCGCCGAAGGTGACGCCGAAGTCCTTCGCATGCGCGGCCTCGTCGATGACGCGCGCGGCATGCAACAGGGCCTTCGACGGAATGCAGCCGACGTTGAGGCAGACGCCGCCGAGGTTCGCGTAGCGCTCGATGAGCACGGTGTCCTGGCCGAGGTCGGCGGCGCGGAACGCCGCCGTGTAGCCGCCCGGCCCGGCACCGAGCACGACGACCTGGCATTCAACATCGGGCTTGCGTCCGCTCGCCGGGGTGGCCTTCGGTGCCGATGCCGTTGCTGGCGCCGCGGTGGCCGTGGGCGCGGCGGACACCGATGGCGCGACGGCGGGGGTCGTTGCCGCCGGCTTCGGCTGTGCGGCGCCCGCTGCATCGGCCTCGACCACGGCAACCACGCGGCCTTCCGACACCGTGTCGCCGAGCTTGACCTTGAGCTCCTTCACCACGCCCGCCACCGACGACGGCACTTCCATCGTCGCCTTGTCCGACTCCAGCTTCACCAGACCCTGGTCCTTCTTGACCGTGTCGCCGGCCTTGACCAGCAACTCGATCACCGGAATGTCGTGGTAGTTGCCGATGTCGGGAACCTTGATGTCGATGGCGGCCACGGTGCTTTTCCTTCTCGAGAGTTCGCGGTAGTGCGGATGGGATGAACGTGCTTCAACGCGCCGGCGGCATCATGCAACCGAGCACGGCCAATCCGTTGCTGGTACCCGATCCCGGCACGCCGGCGGCGCCGACCTCGGTGAACGAGCCGGCGACGGCAAGTCCGCCGTCCGGCAGCACGGCAAGCCGCGACGGATTGCTGCCGGTGCCGCCGGCGACTTCGATCCACGTCGAACCGACCAGCTTGGCCAGGCGACGAACCGGCGCCCCCTGCGCATCGGTGGCGAACGTGCCCGCGGCGAACAGCGCCGGACCACTGCCGTCGTCGTGGACTTCGAGGCTGCGCACCTGGCTGATCGGAAATCCTTGACCGACCGGAGCCAGCGTCGTTCCGTCCCAGCGCGCGACGCCGGGCAGCGCGATGCCCCCCGATGCCGAACTGTTGAACGATCCGCCGATGTAGAGCGCTTCGCCGTGGCCGTCGTCGAATGTCTTCAGCGCCATGCCGAAGCCCTGCACGCTGTTGAGGCGAATCACGCCGCCGCCGACCGACACGAAGGCGCTGCCATCGAAGCTCATGACGTTGCGCGACTCGGTGACGACCTGGCCGCCGTTGCCGTCTGGCACGCGGATGCGGTCGAATCGCCCGGCGAAATAGAGGTCTCCTGCAAACTGCTCGACCGCGAAAATGACCGGTGCGACGGTGCCTTCGAACTCGTCGCGCCACGTGGTCCATGTCGCGCCGTCCCAGAGCGTGAGCAGCGCGCGCTGCGGTTCGAAGCCGCCCGCACCTGCGACGACGAGGCGATTGCCCCAGCGCATGCCGGTCTGGGCGAAGTGCAGCGGCTGGGCATACGGTGAACCCGGCACACTCGTGCTGGTCGCGCCATCCCAGGCGAAGATGCCGCGTGAGTCGGCGAGGTCGGCGCCGCCGAAACGCACGCCGTTGAACGTGCCGAGCACGAACAGGCGCTCTCCGGCGCCGGCATCGAACGGCACGAACGCGCCGATGAATCCGTCGGTGGTCTGCGTCGTGCCGAGCGCCGAAACGACACCGCTGGCGAGGTCCATGCGGGCGACGCCCGCCGTCACACCGGCGAATGTTCCACCGAGGTAGAGCTCGTTGTTCCACCGCCCGATCGTGTTGAGTGATCCGCCGGGGTTGCCCGGCGCGGTGTTCCACGCGCATTCCGGCTGCGGCGGCAGATCGAAGCCGTCGGCGAAGATCGCGTCCTCGCGCTTGAGCCGGTTGAGGAAGAGCACCGCAGACGGCGTGCCCGAGTAGCCGATCGCAAGGTCGAGCATGCCGTCGCCATCGACGTCGGCGGCGGCGAGCGCGGTGCCCGATCCAGGTGCGTCGTAGGTCCAGTCCGGGGTCGTCGCCGGCAGGACGCCCCGGTTGAGGTAGAGGTGGGTGCGGCCGCTCGAGAAATCGATGTCGACGATGTCGGGACGTCCGTCGGCGTCGAAGTCGGCGACCAGGAGGTCCTGGTGGTTTGCCGCCTGCGCGGACGTCCAGACGTCCATCCAGGTCCCGCCGCCGTCATTGCGGAAGATCTTGACGAAATCGCCGACGCCGAGCACGAGATCGAGGTCGCCATCGCCGTCCATGTCGGCGAGCTCGATGCCGCGGTCACCGGCCCCGGTGCCGAACTGCGGGCTCGGTGCGGTTCCGAACGCGCCATTCCCCTGGTTGAGGTAGAAGCCACTCGCGAAGTTGACCCAGCGCGCGAAGCCGAGGTCGACATCGCCATCACCGTCGACATCGCCGGCTGCAACCGAGTTCTGGATCGCCGGCTCGCCGCTGGCCCAGTCGGGCGTCGTCGCCAGCGCACCGGCGACGTTGCGGAACAGGTAGGGTGGCCGGAAATTGTCGCCCGAGCCCCGACCCTGGTTGGCGGTGGCGAGATCAAGGTCGCCATCGCCGTCGATGTCGACGAGGGCCATGCCGACCGCCCACGCCGGCGCCGCGCTCTGCCAGCCGGGAGACGTCGCCAGCCCGGTGGCGCTGCCGAAATAGATCACGTTCGGCGAGTAGGCGCTGCCGCCGTTCGCGACCACGAGGTCGTTGAATCCGTCGCGGTTCACGTCACCGACCGCGGCATCGCCCGAATGGACTTCATCGGCCGAGATCCAGCCGGCCTCGGCCTGCAATGTCGAGCCCGTGTTGAAGTACACGAAGTTGCGCCAGTCGTCGTACGGCGGAAAGCTGTTCGACTGGTACGCAACGGCGGCCAGGTCGGGCCGCCCGTCGTGATCGAGGTCGCCGAAGGCGAGCCCGCCGACCTGGATGCGGATCGTGTTCTGCCAGTCGGGCGTCGCGGCGAACGGCAGGTCCGCATCGCCGCGCGGCGTCGCCTGCACGCCGGCAATGACGCGCGCCGGTCGGCCGTCCGGCGCGATCTCGAGCGCCGCGGCGGCGGGAACCGACATGGCCGCGGCCAGCAGCGGCAGGACGATGGCGGGCACCACTCGATGCGTCATCGCGGGATCCTCGCTACGCGGGCGGCGAAGGAGCGCGGCGCCGTACTCGGCGACGCGCGCGGACTCAGAGCAATACGCGGCGCATGTCGGCCAGCACCTGGCCGAGGTAGCTCGTGAAACGCGCGGCCGAAGCACCGTCGATCACGCGGTGGTCGTAGGACAGCGACAGCGGCAGGACGAGGCGTGGCTGGAAGGCATGACCGTCCCAGACCGGCTTCGTCGCCGACTTCGAGACACCGAGGATCGCCACCTCGGGCGCGTTGACGATCGGCGTGAACGCCGTGCCGCCGATGCCGCCGAGCGAGGAGATCGAGAAGCACCCGCCCGACATGTCGGCCGGGCCGAGCTTGCCGTCGCGTGCCTTCTTCGCCAGTTCGCCGGTCTCGACGGCGATTTCGAGCACGCCCTTGCGATCGGCGTCGCGCAACACCGGCACGACGAGGCCGTTCGGCGTATCGGCGGCGAAGCCGATGTGGAAATACTTCTTGAGCACGAGGTTCTCACCCGACGCATCGAGCGAGGCATTGAAGTCGGGATACTTCTTCAGCGCGGCGACCACGGCCTTGATCAGGAAGGCGAGCATCGTGAGCTTGACCCCGGACTTCTCGTTCTCCTTGTTGAGCGCGACGCGCAGCGCCTCGAGCTCGGTGATGTCGGCATCGTCGTGCTGGGTGACGTGCGGGATCATGACCCAGTTGCGCGCCAGGTTCGCTCCCGAGATCTTCTTGATCTTCGACAACGGCCTCGTCTCGACCTCGCCGAACTTCGAGAAATCGACCTGCGGCCACGGCAGCAGATTGAGGCCCGCGCCACCGCCGGAGCCGGACGCCGCGCGCGGAGCGCCGCCGCCGGCCAGCGCGGTCTTGACGAAGGCCTGCACGTCCTCGCGCGTGATGCGGCCCTTGCGCTCGCTGCCGGTGACGCGCGCAAGGTCGACGCCGAGTTCGCGAGCGAACAGGCGCACGGCCGGGCTCGCGTGCGGGATGCGATCGGGCATCACCGCGCCGGCATCGAACGCGACCGGCGGCGAGCGCGGCGCGCCGGCTTCCGGATCGATGCCGGGCTGGGCCGGAGGCGCGGGCGCGGCGGGTGTCGCCGCGGCCTTCGGTACTTCGGCCTTCGCTGCTTCGACC
This sequence comes from Lysobacterales bacterium, assembly GCA_017302215.1. Taxonomy (GTDB): domain Bacteria; phylum Pseudomonadota; class Gammaproteobacteria; order Xanthomonadales; family Rhodanobacteraceae; genus Dokdonella. The sequence goes on along the minus strand of JAFLDX010000032.1, from coordinate 10,145 downwards.
TTGGGCGCTTCGACCTTCGATGCCGCCGGCGCGGGCGCGACCGGCTTCGCCGGATCGGCGCCTTCCTCGACCACGGCGACGACGCGACCTTCCGACACCGTGTCGCCGAGCTTGACCTTGAGCTCCTTCACCACGCCCGCCACCGACGACGGCACTTCCATCGTCGCCTTGTCCGACTCGAGCGTCACCAGACCCTGGTCCTTCTTCACCGTCTCGCCGGGCTTGACCAGCAACTCGATCACCGGGATGTCGCTGTAGTTGCCGATGTCGGGGACTTTGACTTCGTGGTTGGCCATCGCACTGCTCCGGAGATCGCCGCGCCGCATGCCTGCGGGGGAGCCGGAGTGTGTCACGCCGGCGCGCCGCCGGCCAACCGCAGCGCGGCATGACCGGATCGCCCGCGGCAATCGCCGCGCGCGCTTCCGCTACAATGCGCGCGATCGGCGCGCCCGCGCCGCTGACCATGCCGGCACCGCCCCCGCGGTCGCCATCGCAACGGGATCCTAGCCCATGATTTCGTTCCGCAACCTCGCCCTGCGGCGCGGCGAACGCCTGCTGCTGTCCGATGTCGACGTCGCCCTGCACGCCGGCTGGCGCGTCGGCGTGATCGGCCGCAACGGCTGCGGCAAGTCGAGCCTGTTCGCCGCCGTGCTGCGCGAACTCGAGCCCGACCGCGGCGACATCGAGTATTCGGACAGGCTGCGCATCGCCAGCGTCGCCCAGGAGACGCCGGCCCTGCCCGATCGCGCGATCGACTTCGTCGTCGCCGGCGACACCGAGGTGCATGCCGTGCTCGTCGCCGAGCAGAAGGCCATGGCCGACGAGGACTGGGATGCGGTCGCCGCCGCGCACCAGAAGCTCGCCGAGATCAACGGCTACGACGCGACCGCGCGCGCCGGCAAGCTGCTGCACGGCCTCGGCTTCCCGTCCGAAACGCACGAGCGCACGGTCGCCGAGTTCTCGGGCGGCTGGCGCGGGCGCCTGAACCTCGCGCGCGCGCTGATGATGCCGAGCGACCTGCTCCTGCTCGACGAGCCGACCAACCACCTCGACCTCGATGCCGTGCTGTGGCTCGAGCAATGGCTGCTCAAGTACCCCGGCATGCTGATGATGATCTCGCACGACCGTGAGTTCCTCGACGGCGTCGGCACCCACATGCTGCATCTCAACGACGGCAAGGCGAAGCTCTACAGCGGCGACTACACGAGTTTCGAGCGCCAGCGCTCCGAGCAGCTGCGCCAGCAGCAGATCGCGTTCGAGAAGGAACAGGCCGAACGAGCCCACCTGCAATCGTTCATCGACCGCTTCAAGGCCTCGGCCGCCAAGGCCAAGCAGGCGCAATCGCGCGTCAAGCGCCTGGCCAAGCTGGCCGGTACCGAAGCCGTGCGCGCGGAACGCCAGATCCGCATCCAGTTTGCCGAGCCGGCGCGCCTGCCGAACTCGCTGACCCGTTTGAACCAGGTCGAAGCCGGCTACGGCGACAAGGTCATCCTGCGCAAGGTCGGCTTCGGCCTCGAGGCCGGCGACCGCATCGGCCTGCTCGGACCGAACGGCGCCGGCAAGTCGACCCTCGTGCGCAGCCTCGTCGGCGAGCTGCCGCTGATCTCCGGCACGCGCAGCGCGCACCCGGACATGGAACTCGGCTACTTCGCCCAGCACACGGTCGAATCGCTGCATGCCGGGCAGTCTCCGATCGACCATCTGCGCGACATCGCGCCGGGCGTTTCGGTGCAGGATTTCCGCGACTTCCTCGGCCGCTGGAATTTCGCCGGCAATCGCGCGTTCGAGAGCGTCGACGGCTTTTCCGGTGGCGAGCGAGCGCGCCTCGCGCTCGCCCTGATCGCCTGGCGCAAGCCAAACGTGCTGCTGCTCGACGAACCGACCAACCACCTCGATCTCGAGATGCGCGAGGCGCTGGCCGAGGCGCTCAGCATCTTCCCGGGCGCGATCGTGCTCGTCTCGCACGACCGCCACCTGATCGGCCTCGTCTGCGAAACGTTCTGGCGCGTCGCCGACGGCAAGGTCGAACTGTTCAAGGGCGACCTCGACGAATACGCCGCGTGGCTCAAGTCGCGCAACGGCAAGACGGATGGCGCCGAACCTGCGGCGAAGGCACGCAAGGGGACCTGAGGGTCGACCGCGGCGGGTGCCGGCTGCGGCTCGAGGATCGGGATTTGCGGGGCTCGTACCGTATGCTGCGGACGACCCATCAACGCAGGATGTCGGCATGTCCGCAAGAGGATGGATGAGAGCGCTGCTGTCGGTCGCGCTCGTGGCACCCACCGTTGCGCCGGCAGCCACGCCCGCCCTGACCAAGGTCCCCACGCTCGATCAGGTCAGTGCGGAATGGGCGAATGAAGGGCTCACCGCGGTCCGCGTCGAGGGACTCGATGCGGTGTCCGTCAACCCGCACGCGCGCCTCGACGGATACCGCAAGATTCTCGTCGGGGAAGTCGAGGTCAAGCCCTGGACGGATTGGCGCAAGCGCTATTTCGTTCCGGGCTCGACGCGCACGCTCAATCTGCGACCGATGGTCGAAAGCGCTACCGCTCGCGTGCGGGATGCCATTCGGCGCGAGGCCTCGGGCCATGGCTACTCGATCGTCGATGAACCGGCGCCCGATGCCATCGAAGTCAGGATATCGATCGTCGACATCTTCCTCATCGCGGTGAAGACCGCCGGCAGGTCCGAGCGCGCGGAAGGTCTTTCGCTCGGCAACGCGACCCTCGTTGCCGAGATCCGCGATTCGACATCGCGGGAGCTCGTGCTGCGCGCCTTCGATCTGCAGCAGGGACCGAAGCCCGAACTGCCGCCCGGTCGTGCCGGCGAGGAAGCCGAAGCCTGGCTCGCGCGGGCCATCGACGACTGGGCGGAACTGCTGCGCAAGGGGCTCGATGTGTCGAATCGCGGCGCAGGCGCGGGCGGCTGACGACCCTGCTTGACTCGCAAACGCGAATCATTATCATTTGCTTCGGTTTCCATCCCGCCCATCGCCGGAGCCCGATCATGCTGAACCCGTCCTCGAGCGTTTCCCATGCCGGGCACGAGCCCGTTTCCAGCCCGTCGGCGGCGTCCGCGCCGCCACGTGCGAGTGCGCTCAAGCGCGTCGACAGCGAACGCCTGCTCGCCGGCGGCCGCGAGCTGGTCATTGCGCACGCCGGCCAGGAATACCGCCTGCGCCTGACCCGCAACGACAAGCTGATCCTGACCAAGTAACCCCCGCCTCCAACGTCGCAGCCAGCCGGACCCCGTCCCGCCATCCACGGGTGTCCATGCCAGCCAGCGTCCTTCCCGGAACCTGGACTGCCATGCCCTTTCCACAAAGGCGCGCCCTCGTCGGCGCGCTCTCGCTGCTGCTTCCCGGCGCTGCCCTCGCCGATGCCGAGCGCACCGGATATCCGCTCGACATCCTGACCGAACTCGATCGCATCATCGTCAGCGCGACGCTCAACGAACGCGCTGTGCGCGATGTCGCGAGCGATGTCAGCGTCATCGATGCCGTCGAGATCGACCGTCGTCAGGCGCAGGACATCGCCGAACTCGTGCGCTACGAGCCGGGCGTCTCGGTGACCGCCAGCGCGACGCGCTTCGGTCTCGGCGGCTTCCGCATCCGCGGACTCGGTGGCGACCGCGTGCGCATCGAGGTCGACGGCATCCCGATCCCTGACGAGTTCGCGATCGGCAGTTTCTCGAATGCGGGCCGCGACCTCGTCGATGTCGATGCGCTCAAGCGCGTCGAGATCATCCGCGGCGCGGCCTCGTCGCTGTACGGTTCGGACGCGCTCGGCGGCGTGGTCAGCTTCGTCACCAAGGATCCGTCCGACTACCTCGTCGACGGCGATTCCGTGTACGTGGCCGGCAAGGCGCAGTACGCGAGCGTGAACCGCCAGGCCAGCCTGACCGGCAGCTTCGCCGGCGGCAATGCGGCCAACGGCATCGTCGTCGTGGCCACGCATCGCGATGGCCATGCCACGGACAACCAGGGTTCGGTCGACAGCGACAACGCGACGCGCACGCGGCCGAACCCGCAGCAGACCGAAAGCAACGCCCTGCTCGCCAAGTACGTGCACACGGCCGAGGGCGGACGCGTCGACCGCATCACGCTCGACGGCGAGAAGGCCTCGATCGACACCGATGCGCTGAGCGCGCGCACGCTGACCGTCAACGGCACGCGCACGACGTCGCTGCTCGGCGACGACAGCCGCTCGCGCCAGCGCCTGTCGTTCGGCCAGGAGATCCCGTTCGGCGCGGGCTGGCTCGATTCGCTCGACTGGAAGGCATACGTGCAGCACAGCGAGACGCGCCAGGACACGGTCGAGGACCGCTCGACCGCGACCGGCGGCGTGCTGACGAATCCCGTGCAGCGCCATCGCCGCTTCGATTACGAGCAGCGCGTGGTCGGCACCGAACTGACCGCGCGCAGGCAGTGGACCGGTGGCGCGATCGAGCATGCCGTCACCTGGGGCCTCGATCTCTCGCGCACGCGCACCCAAGAGCAGCGCGATGGTTTCCAGCTCAACCTGACCAGCGGCGCGAGCACGCCGAACATCCCGCCCGATGCGTTCCCGGTGCGCGATTTCCCGATCACCGAGACGACCACGGCCGCCCTGTTCGCCCAGGACGAGATGACCCTCGCCGACGGTCGCCTGAGCCTGATTCCGGCGATCCGCGTCGATTCGTACCGGCTCGACCCGCGCAACGACGCGATCTTCGCCGCCGACAACCCCGGCATCGAACCCGAAGGCCTCGACGAACTCGGCTGGTCGCCCAAGCTCGGCGCGATCTGGCGCTTCAGCGATCGCTTCAATGCCTTCGCGCAATACGCGCAGGGTTTCCGCGCGCCGCCGTTCGACGACGTCAACATCGGTTTCACCAACATCGCGTTCGGCTACACCGCGATCCCGAATCCCGACCTCAAGCCCGAGAAAAGCCGCGGCCTCGAAGTCGGCCTGCGCGGCAGCGCCGACGTCGGCTGGTTCAGCGTGTCGACCTATGCGAACCGCTACCGCGACTTCATCGAATCGCTCGCCTTCGTCGGCATCAACGACGACGGCCTCATGGTGTTCCAGTCGCGCAACCTCAATCGGGTCAGGATCCGTGGCGCCGAGGCGCGCTACGGCGTCAACCTCGGCACGCTCGCCGACGCCCTGCAGGGCTTCTCGATCAAGGGTAGCTTCGCCACCGCGCGTGGCGACGACGAGACGGCCGACGAGCCGCTCGTCAGCATCGATCCGCGCAAGGCCGTGCTCGGCCTTGCCTATGACCGCGAACGCTGGGGCGCCGAGCTCGTCGGCAGCTTCGTGGACCGCAAGGATCGCCTGCCGAGCGGCGATCCGGCGAACGGCGTCGCCGCGCCTTTCGCCGCGCCGGGCTATTCGACCCTCGATCTCTACCTGCGCTGGCAGCCGCTCGATCGTCTCGAGCTGTTCGCCGCGGTGACCAACCTTGCCGACCGCACGTACTGGAACTGGGGCATGGCCAGTGGCCTGACGTCCACCTCGAGCGTGCTCGACCGCTACACCGCGCCGGGCCGCGCCGGCAGCTTCGGCATCCGCGCGACGTTCTGAGCACCGCGATCCTTTCATGCAGGGGTTTCCGATGAGCGATGGCTACGTCGAGTCGACCACCCTCCACGCCAGCGAGCCCGGCGACGGCGAGCCGCCGTACCGCGCGACACCGTTGCAGCGCGAGCGCGACGCCGACGCCAGCGGCATGACCGCGCTCGATCTCGCCGCCGTCGCCGAATGGCTGCCGCGCCTCGGCACCGTGCTCTGGCTCGAGCGCCGCGAACCGCAGGTCTCCCCGCTGCGCATGCGCGCCGCGTCGCGCCTGCTGCTGCTCGAGCACGCAGCGGCCGGGGTGCTCGCGAGCTGCGCCGGGCTGCGCGCCTGGAGCAGCGTGACCCCGCAGGGTCCGCGCGAGTGGTTGAGCCTGCACCATGCGTCCGGCGATGTGGCCGCGCGCCTCTACCTGCTGCCCGATTCCGACCTGCTCGCCTGGGACCACATGACCGCGGCGCTCGGACTCGCACCGGCCGAGGCGGCGCCGGCCGAAGCGCCACTGCACGCCTCGTTCCTGCGCCGCGCGCTGGCCCGCTTCGGCCACCGCTGGCAGGCCCGCCTGCTCGCATTCGACCTCAAGCCCTTGCCCTGGCTGCATGCGCTCGGTGCGAAGGCGCCGCTGCGCATTTCGCTGCTCGGCCTCGATCTCGCGCGGACGATCGTGAACGACGAGAATGCCGAATGGATATCCCCCCTGCACACCGCCTGAAGGCCGCCATGAACGTCCGCCGATTCGTCCTTCCCGCCCTCATTCCGCTGTTCCTGCTCGCGGCCTGCGCCGGCACGCCCGCGAAGAAGCCGGCCGCAACCCCGCCGAAGCCGATCGCCGAAGCGGCGCCGGCGCAGTACACGCCGCCCTGCGCGCAGGTGCCGACCACGCCCGCACAGGCCTTCGAATGCGACCGCCGCAGCATTCTCGCCATGGCCGGCGAGTTCCGCGTGCGCTTCTTCTTCGACGAAACCGCCGCGCTTGCCGCCGGCTATGCGCCGCACGCCGCGCAACGCACCGGCGGCACCGAGATGGTCGAGGTGATCGAGGACAACGGTCGCCACATCGCGCTGCAGCACATCCTCGTCATGAAGATGGGCGAGGATGTGCACGTCATCAAACACTGGCGCCAGGACTGGCACTACGAGCCGAACGACCTGCTGCGCTATCGCGGACGCGGCCGCTTCGAGCACGAGGCGGTCGCGGTGGACGCGTCGCGCGGCGCGTGGTCGCAGATCGTCTACGACGTCGACGACGCGCCGCGCTACACCGGCATCGGCCGCTGGACGCACGCCAATGGCGTCGATGCATGGACGTCGGACCTGACCCTGCGCCCGCTGCCGCGCCGCGAATACTCCAAGCGCACCGACTACCAGGCGATCGAGGCGTTCAACCGCCACACGCTGACGCCGGGCGGATGGGTGCACGAGCAGGACAACACCAAGCTCGTGATCGACGCCGACGGCACTCGCCATGCGCTCGCGCGCGAACACGGCGTCAACAGCTACACGCGCATCACCGACCTCGACTTCGGCCCGGGACGCGAGTACTGGGCGAAGACGAAGGCCTACTGGACCAGCGTGCGCGATGCCTGGGCGCGCGGTGCCGCCGCCGAGCCGTCCTTCGTGCTCGAACCCGATCCGGACAGCGAACCGCGCATCAACGAGCTGTTCGGCCAGGCCGAGCGCGCGCGCAAGGGCGAGACCGTGCCGCTCGCCGAGATCGAGGACGTGCTGATCCATTACGGGCTGCCGCTGACACCGCCGCCCGCTGCCACGGTACCGTGAGCACGCATCGTCACGAGCCGGGCGGCCAACGATGCCGGCCGTGACGAGCGACCCTGCCACAGACCGACCGACGGGGCCTAGAATCGCGCAGTCCATCCCGCGCGGAGTCCGCCCCATGGTTCGTATCGCCCTCGCCAGCGCCATCGTGCTGGCCCTGACCGCCTGCAACCGCCAGGAGCCGACGGCTCCTGCCGCTACCGCCGCACCGCCAGCGACGTCCGCCGTGCCGGCCAGGCCCGCGCCGGTCACACCGACCGCCGACGGCAAGTTCGACGCCGCGATCAAGGCCGAGGATTTCGCCGCGCGCCTGCAGCGCCTCGCCTCGGACCAGTTCGAGGGCCGCAAGCCCGGCACGATCGGCGAACGCGCGACCACCGCGTGGATCAAGGACCAGTTCGAGCAGATCGGCCTCAAGCCCGGCAACAACGGCAGCTGGTTCCAGACCGTGCCGATGATCCAGACCACGCTCGTCGACGCGCCGGCGACGACGCTCGCCGTGAGCGGCGCCAAGGGCAACGAGACGTTCGCCTTCGCCAGGGACATGGTGCTCGGCTCGCTCGATGCGAGCACCGAAGTCGAGCTCAAGGACTCGCCGATCGTGTTCGTCGGCTACGGCGTCGACGCACCGGACTGGAACGATTTCGCCGATGTCGACGTCAAGGGCAAGACGATCATCATCCTCGTCAACGATCCGGGCTGGGGCAACCAGGACGCGACCCTGTTCAAGGGCAGGACGCTGACCTATTACGGGCGCTGGACCTACAAGTACGAAGAGGCCGCGCGCAAGGGCGCCGCCGCCGCCTTCATCGTCCACGAGACGCCGGGTGCCGGCTACCCGTTCGGCGTCGTCGAGAGCGGCTGGGCGGGCCCGCGCCTGTCGCTGCCGCCGAGCGAGGAACCCGGTCCGCGCCTGAAGACCGCCGGCTGGCTGACCGAGGACGCCGCGCGCCGCCTGTTCGCCGCCGCCGGCGCCGACTTCGATGCCCTCAAGAAGAGCGCCGACGTGCGCGGTTTCAAGCCGACCGCGCTCGACGCGAAGCTGTCGACCAGCTACCGCAGCAAGGTCGACAACGCGACGTCCGAGAACGTCATCGGCGTCCTGCCGGGCAGCACGCGACCCGACGAGGCGATCGTCTACACCGCGCACTGGGACCACCTCGGCAAGGACGACACGCTGCAGGGCGAAGACCACATCTACAACGGCGCGATCGACAACGCGACCGGCGTGGCCGGCATCATCGAGATCGCCGAGGCCTTCGCGAAGCAGCAACCGCCGCCCCAGCGCTCGATCGTCTTCAATGCGGTCACGCTCGAGGAATCGGGCCTGCTCGGCGCCGCCTACTACGTCGCCCACCCGAGCTTCGCGCTCGACAAGACCGTGGCCAACATCAACCTCGATGCGCTGCCGGTCGACGGACCGACGAAGAACGTCACCGTGATCGGCCTCGGCCAGTCCGAGCTCGACGGCTACATCGAGGAAGCGGCGAAGGCGCAGGGTCGCGTGATCGGCGGCGACGAGGAACCCGAGAAGGGCTTCTTCTTCCGTTCCGACCACGTCAACTTCGCGCGCGCGGGCGTGCCGGCGCTGTATGCCGCCGGCGGTCTCGACCTCGTCGACGGCGGCGAGGCGGCCGGGCGCAAGGCGGCCGACGACTACACGACGAACCGCTACCACAAGCCGGCCGACAACTACGATCCGGCCTGGGACTACCGCGGCGTCGTGCAGGACCTCGAAGCCCTGTACGCGGTCGGGCGCAAGCTCGGCGACGAGACCACGTTCCCGCAATGGAAGCCCGGCGCGGATTTCGCGCGTCCGAAGAAGTAGCACGCGTCACCCCACCCGGCGCGGCGCTCCGGTGCGCCGCGCCGGGATGACGCACTCGCGTTCAGGCCTTGCTCGGCACGGGCCGTACGCGCGGCGCGCGCAGCAGCTTCAGCGCGATCGCCTCGAAACGCCGCGGTCCCTTCTGCGCGCGCACGGCGAGCCGCTGCAGGCGACCGTCGCGCCACGCAGCGAACGCGAGCGGATGGATGTACGAGGCCCGGCACACGGCCGGCGTGTTGCGCAGCTGCGCGGCGACCCCGCTGACGACCTCGCGCGCGATGGCATCGAGCGCGCGCGCATCGGCCTCGGCGGGGGGCCCTCTGCGCGCGAGCATGGCGATCGCGGCGAGCGTGGCGCCCCAGGTGCGGAAGTCCTTGGCCGTGAACGGGCCGCCCATCGCGTCCTGCAGGTAGTCGTTGACCATGCCCGAATCGATCGGCTGGCGCGCGCCGTCGTCGTCGAGGTACTGGAACAGGGCCTGGCCCGGCAGCTCGCGACAGCGCCGCACGATGCGCGCCAGGCGCGCATCATCGACGACGAGATCATGCTCGAGTCCGCTCTTGCCGCGGAAGCGCAAGGACAGCCGACCACCGCGCACGAACGCCGCATGGCGCGTGCGCAGCGTGGTGAGGCCGAACGAGCGGTTGCTGCGCGCGTACTCCTCGTTGCCCACGCGCGCGAGCGTGTCGGCGAGCAGGGCGACGACGACCGCGAGCACCTTGTCGCGCGGCAGTCCGGGCAAGGCGAGATCGCGGCGCAAACGCCGCCGCAACGCGGGCAACGCCGCGCCGAAGGCCGCCATGCGCGCGAACTTGCCGTGATCGCGCACGCGTCGCCACGCGGGGTGGTAGCGGTATTGCTTGCGTGCGCGCGCGTCGCGTCCGGTCGCCTGCAGGTGGCCGCGCGGATCGGCGCAGATCCAGACGTCGGTGTAGGCCGGCGGCACGGCCAGCGCGACGATGCGCGCGAGCTCGCCGCGGTCG
>JAFLDX010000310.1 GCA_017302215.1 Lysobacterales bacterium | reverse complement strand
GGCGCCTCGCGGCCGGCGGCGTGGTCGGCATCCTGCCCGACCAGCAGCCCAAGCAGGGCGAGGGCGAGTTCGCCCCGTTCTTCGGCATCGAGGCGCTGACCATGGTGCTCGTGCCGCGCCTCGCCGAACGCACCGGCGCCAGCGTCCTGTTTGCGTTCGCCGAGCGCCTGCCGCGCGGCGCGGGTTTCCGCATCCACCTGCTGCCGGCGCCGGTCGGCATCGCCGATCGCGACCTGCGCGTCGCCTGCACGGCGCTCAACGCGGGAGTCGAGGCCTGCGTGCGCCTCGCCCCGGCGCAATACCAGTGGCACTACAAGCGCTATTCAAAGCGCCCGCCCGGCGAGCGCAACCCGTACAAGCCGGCACCATGACCCCCTGATCGCGGGGTGGGCGGCCGAGTGGCCAACGTCCACCATCGCCTGACGACACGCGCGGGCCCCCGATGGCCCCGACGAACCAGGGGAACACCGATGCATCCGTTGCTGCGAACCGCCCTGTTGGCCCTGCTCGCCTGCCTTCCGGCCGCTGACGCGCTCGCTGCGCTGAGCCTTGGTCTCTATGCCGCCCCGGCCTACACCGGCACGCGCGGCACCGTGCAGGTCGACCTCGCCAAGGCGACACCGGCCGACGGCATCAGCGTGTTGCCGCCGTTCGCGCTGCGCCTGACCCTGCCCGCCGGCATCACCTACCGATCCGCCAACGGCGGCCAGTGGTCGTGCGCCGGCACGCCGCTCGGCGCGACGACGGTCGACTGCACGTTCAGCGGCACGCTCCATCCGAGCATGCCGCAGGCGTCGGTGCTCGGCATCGAGTTCGATACCGCCGCGGCCACGACGCCCGGCGCGATTTCGTACGTCGCCACCGTCGGCAATGCGCAGTACCCGCTCCCGCCGTCACCGGCCTGCGCGGCGTCGCCGAGCACGACCGGCTGCACGACGCTGGCCTCGAGCGTGCAGGCGTCCTCGCTCGCCTTCGCCGGCTGGGCGCAGACGACCGGCGGGGCATCGCCGGGCAACGTGTCGGTGTGGTCGGGCCAGCCCCTCGAAGCCGGCACGAGCGGCGTGATCGACATCCGCATCGCCAACCTCGGCTATGGCCAGACCAACACGCCGGTGACCGCGCGCTTCGAGCTGCCGCCCGGCATGGTCTACCGCATGGCGGTCAGCCTGCCGGGCTTCAACTGCAGCGCGGCCGCGCGCATCGTCACCTGCACGACGGCGTACATGTATTCGGGCCAGAACGGCTACATCGCCCTGCACTACGACGTCGATGCGAGCGTGCCCGTGCCGGGCCCGGTGTTCCTGCACGCGGCGATCGGCAACAACGTGGTCTCCGCACCGACGACCTGCGTCGCCGATCCGTACCAGGCCCGCTGCGCGCGCCTGCAGATGCCGACGCGCTCGCCGCGCGTGGCCGACCTGCGCTTCGTCGAGCCGCGCCTCGAGCACGCCCCGGAATGGTTCGAGGCCGGCACGTCGACCAACAGCCTGACCGCGCGCTTCCGCAACGTCGGCGAGGCCGACGCGACCGCGACGACCGTGTCGTTCGCGCTGCCGCCGGGCTTCGGCTACAACGCCACGATCAACAGCATCCCCGCATTCACCTGCACGACGACCGGCTCGATCACCACCGGGCAGCGCCTGTTCTGCACGGGCGCCGGACTGCCGTCGACGTTCTCCGGCTTCCTCAGCATCCGCCTCACCGTGACCGTCGATGCCGAACGACCGGGGCCCGTGCCGGTGCTCGCCGCGATCGACAGCTCGACGCCGCCGTCGACGGCGATGCTCGAGGCCTGCGCGCTCGATCCCTCGCAGCCGCCCTGCGCCTGGCACGAGATTCCGGTGTGGGCGTCGTGCGCGACCGTGCAGGGCCTTGACACGCTGTTCTGCGACGGCTTCGAGGACCTCTGGCCGGACCTCGATTGAGCGTCCGCTAGCGGGAGCCTCGACGAACCCACCCCACAGCGTCATCCGGCGGAAGCCGGAGACGCGCTTCGACAGGCGAAGGCGAGTCTTCAGCGCCTGCCATTCCCGTTCGTTGAAGACGCTGGATCCCGGCTTCCGCCGGGATGACGAGGAATGAGTGCATCGAGGTTTCCTACGGCGGTGCGACGAGGCGGCGGCGCGCGGCCTCGAGGGTCGCCTCGGCGCGCGACGAGACGCTGAGCTTGCGGTAAACGTCCTTGACGTAGCCGGCCGTCGTGTTGCGCGTGAGGCCGAGCATCGTCGCCACTTCGGGCACGCTCAGACCCTTGGCGATCAGGCGCAGCACGTCGGTTTCGCGCGGCGACAGGGCGACATCGTCCGTCGCCCGCGGTGCCGGCTGGAACTCGCGCAACAGGCGCCGGGCGATCGATGGCGACAACGGCGGCTGACCGTCGGCGATGCCGCGCAAGAGGTCGCCGAGCGATTCCTGCGCCTGGTCTTTCAACACGTAGCCCTCGGCACCGGCGCGCAGGGCCGGGAACAGGTGCGCGTCATCGTCGAACACGGTGGCGACCACGCACAGGGTGCCGCGCGCGGCGAGTACCTCGATCAGTCCGACGCCCGAGCCATCCGGCAGGCCGAGGTCGATCAGCGCGAGGTCGGGCCGTGGCTCGAGCTGCGCGCGCGCCGTGGCGATGTCGGCGGCGAGGCGCACGGCGATGCCGGGAAACGCGCGCGCGACGCTGCGTGCGAGCCAGTCGCGGCTCGGCGCGAGGTCGTCCACGACGAGCGCGCTCGCGCAGGTC
>JAFLDX010000309.1 GCA_017302215.1 Lysobacterales bacterium | reverse complement strand
CGACTACGCCTCGGGCAGTTCGCTCGCGGCGGCCCAGGTCAGCGGGGCGCTGGCCCTGCTGCTCGCGCTGCGTCCACGCCTCGACTCCGCGTTCCTTGTCGGCCTGCTCGCACGCTCGCAGCAGGGGACGGGCCCGATCAATGCGTGCCGCGCGGTCGCCGAACTGCGCAAGGACACCGCCGGCTGCACGCAGGTGCCGGCGCGCTGAGGCGGGCGCGGTGCGGCCGTGACGGCCGGCCGGTGTCGCGGCTGCCGCGCCGTGCTAGGTTCACGCAACCCTTGGACCGGAGTTCCCGCGATGACACCCGCACGTGCCGCGTCGATCCTGCTCACCTTCGTCGGCATCCTCGGCCTCGCCGCCTGCGGCACCGCGCCGACGCGGACGATGCCCGCCAAGGACGCCGCTCCTCCCGCGGCCGCCGAGGCCAAGCGTCCGTCGAGGTCGTACGCGATCGAGGATTTCATCGACACCACCGGCGTCGCCGGCGCCTCGTTCTCGCCGGACGAGCGCGAAATCCTGTTCTCGTCGAACCGCACCGGCGTCTGGAACGCCTACACGATGCCGGTCGGTGGCGGCGACTGGACGCCCGTCACCGCATCGACCACCGACAACATCAATGCGGTCGGCTGGTTCGCGAACGATGCGCGCAAGCTCGTTACGCGCGACCAGGGCGGCAACGAGCTCAACCATCTCTACGTCATCGAGGCCGACGGCAGCGAGCGCGACCTCACGCCGGGCGACAAGCTCAAGGCGATCTTCGCCGGCTTCAGCCATGACGGCAGCGCGTTCTACGTGCAGACCAACGAGCGTGACCCGAAATTCTTCGATCTGTATCGGTACGCGGCGAGGGACTACGCGCGCCAACGCCTGTTCGAGAACACCGAGGGTTTCGAGATCGGACCGATCTCGCCCGACGAGCGCTGGCTCGCGCTCGGCAAGACGCGCACGACCAACGACAACAACCTGTACCTGGTCGACCTGAAGACGAAGAAGCGCATCCACCTCAGTCCGCACAAGGGCGATGCCCAGTTCGCCGCGCAGGATTTCTCGCCCGATTCGAAGCACCTGCTGTACCTCGGCAACGAAGGCAGCGAGTTCGCCGGGCTGCGCCGCTACGACATCGAGACGGCGACGCATGCACGCGTGCAGGACGAGCCGTGGGACATCGTTTATGCGGCGTACTCGCACAACGGCAAGTACCGCGTCGTCGCGACCAATGTCGATGGCAGCACGCGGGTGGCGGTCGTCGAGGCGGCCACGGGCTCGCCCGCCGCATTGCCGAAATTGCCGGCCGGCGAGATTCGCGGCCTCGGCATCGCGCGCTCCGAGAAGCGCATGGCCTTCTACGTCAACGGCGACCGCCAGCCGAACGAGCTCTACACGCTCGAGATCGGCCAGCCCGATGCCAGGCGCCTGACCACCTCGCTCAGTGCAAGGCTCGATGCCGCCGACCTCGTCGACTCGAGCGTCGTGCGCTTCACGAGCTTCGATGGACTCGAGATCCCGAACATCCTGTGGAAGCCGCACCAGGCCTCCGCCAGCGCGAAGGCCCCGGCCATGGTGCTCGTGCACGGCGGTCCCGGCGGACAGACCACGCGCGCCTGGAACGTGCTCGCGCAATACCTCGCCAACCACGGCTACGTGATCCTCGGCATCAACAACCGCGGCAGCTCGGGCTACGGCAAGACCTTCTTCGCCGCGGACGACGGCAAGCACGGCCGCGAGCCGCTGCGGGACTGCGTCGAGGCGAAGAAGTACCTGCAGTCGCTCGACTACGTCGATGCCGACCGCATCGGCATCATCGGCGGCAGCTACGGCGGCTACATGACCCTCGCCGCGCTCGCCTTCACGCCGGACGAGTTCAAGGTCGGCGTCGACATCTTCGGCGTCAGCAACTGGCTGCGCACGCTCGAGAGCATCCCGCCGTACTGGGAAAGCATGCGCGAAGCGCTCTACCAGGAAATCGGCGACCCGGCGACCCAGCGCGACATGCTCGTGGCGACCTCGCCGGTGTTCCATGCGGACAAGATCGTGAAGCCGCTGATGGTCCTGCAGGGCCGCAACGACCCGCGCGTGATCATCGCCGAGTCCGACGACATCGTTGCCGCGGTCAAGAAGAACAACGTGCCGGTCGAGTACGTCGTGTTCGACGACGAGGGTCACGGCTTCTCGAAGAAGAAGAACCAGATCGACGGTTACGGGCGCATCCTCGCCTTCCTCGACACGTACCTGAAGGGCGCTGCAGCGGCGCGTTGACCGCACCCTGGCTGAACGCCCCGCGGCCACGGCGCGCGAGGCGTTGCGGCAGCGGCGTGGCATTCATCGTGTGCCGGCGAAGCTGCGCGCATGAAGTCCGTCGAGAAACCCCCTGCCGCCCCGGCTGCCGCCGCGAACGAGGTGGCGGCAGCGCGCATGGCCGGCTTGCGCTACGTGCTCGATTTCGCGAGCGCCTCCAACGCTGTTCAGAACGCCTTCAACAACGCGCTTCTGTTCGCCGCCGCCCGTTACAAGGTGGACGACGCGCTCACACGGGATCAAGCCGGTTTCCGCGAAGTGGCCCGCAATCGCTTCGAGCAACTGGTCGTCCAGCAGAACCTCGGCATCACCGAGATTCAGATCGACAACATGCAGGTCATCCCGCCGCGCCAGTTGAAGGAAGCCTTCGCCCGCGTGACCGAAGCGGAGGTGCGTCGCGCGAAGGAATTGAACGACGCGCGCAGCTACGAAAACCAGACCATCAGCAAGGCCCGCGCGGAAGCCG
>JAFLDX010000308.1 GCA_017302215.1 Lysobacterales bacterium | reverse complement strand
AAGCGTTCCGCGCCGGCGGCCGTCGCGTCGTCGAACACGACGCTGCCGGCGACGTCGAACGCAACGTCGGTGGCGCCGACGACAAGCTCGACGCTCGCCGCGCGCGCGAAGGCCATCGGCCACCACGAGTAGAGGCTTCCGGATGCATCGCGTCCCGACAGCACGCTGCGCGCAGCGGAGCCGGCATCCGCGGCGAAGAAGTCGGCGAGCGCGAGGTCGACCGTCGCCTCGCCGTCGAAGCGAAGGCGCAGGCGAAGCTCCGGCCATGCGGCTTCGTCCACGTCGAGCCGCAGTCCGCGCAACCAGCCGCCGGCGTTGCGCGCGGCCAGGGTGAGCGTGGTTGGCCCGGTCACGCCAGCGAAGGCAAACGGCTCCGGCGCGAGCAGGCCATGCCACGGGTCGCTGCCGACCGGCGTCGCGAGGAACGCGCGCACGCCGCGCTCGTCGAACGCCGGAAAGGCCGCGACGTCGGCATCGGGCGGCAGGCGCGCGACCTGCGCCTGATGCCACACGAGGCCCCATCCGCTCGGATCGCAGGCCAGGTTGCCTGCCTCGGCGCCGATCAGGCCGAGACGCAGCGAGCGTGCATGGGCGATCGGTATGCGGCTGGTGTACCCGCCGCTCGAATCGGCGCGCGCGGCGGCGAGCGGCGGCGTGAACGGCGCGAGCGTACCGTCGAACAGATCCGCCAGCGGCGCGTCGACGCGAACCACGCCGTCGACGACGAGGCGCGCGCGCAGCCCGGGATCGAAGCAGCGCGAAACGCCGTCGCCGGTGGTCATCCACAGGCGCGTCAACGCACCGGCACCGCGCTCGTCGACGAGCACCACTTCTTCCCCATCGCGGTAAAGCCAGCGCAGCGGATACGGATTGGCGGCGAGGGTTTCGGGACCGCGATTGCTGCGGTCGTAGCGGCAACCGTCGGCGCATGCGCTCGAATGGGCGACGACGAGTTGGCCCGCGTCGACCGCAGCGAACTGCGCCGGCGAGCGCCAGCCTTCCCACGGCATCGGCGTGCCGGCCGCCGCCGGCAGCGGCCAGACGATGGCCACGAAGATGACGATGCGCACTCCCGCCGCCATCGCCGCCTGCGCACCTTCAGCCCGCGGTCGGCTCGGGCGGCTCGTCGACGCCTCTCGACACGACGACCGCAGCGGCGAGATCACCGGTGACGTTGAGCGTCGTGCGGCACATGTCGAGCAGGCGATCGACGCCGAGGATCAGGCCGATGCCTTCCGGCGGCACCCCGACCATGCCGCAGATCATCGCGATCACCGGCAGCGAACCGGCCGGAACGCCGGCCGTGCCGATGCCGCCGAGGATGCAGACCAGCATGACCACGACCTGCTGGGTCAGGCTCAGGTCGACATTGAAGAACTGTGCGAGGAACAGCACGGTCACTCCCTCGAACAATGCGGTGCCGTTCTGGTTCGCGGTCGCGCCGATGGTCAGCACGAAGCGCGACACGCGACGTGGCAGCTTCAGTTCCTCTTCGGCGACCTTGAGCGCCGTCGGCAGGGTGGCATTGCTCGACGCGGTCGAGAACGCGACCACGATCGCCTCCTGCGCGCCGCGGAAGAACGCCAGCGGCGACATGCCGCCGAGCAGGCGCACGCTGAGCGAGTAGACCACGACGAAATGGATCGCCATCGCGAGCAGGGCGACGCCGACATAACCGGCGAGCTTGAGCAGCAGATCCCAGCCGAACAGCGCGGCGAGGTTGAAGACGAGGCAGGCGATGGCGTACGGCGCGAAGCGTATGACGAGGTGGATCAGGCTCATCGCGATCTCGAACACGCCCTCGATGACCTCCTTCGTGCGCATCGCGAGCGGCGACTTCGTCAGCACGATGCCGATGCCGAACATCAAGGCGAAGAACATCACGGCGAGGATGTCGTTGTCGGCCGCGGCCTTGACGACGTTGGTCGGCACGATGTTGAGCAGCAGGGTCGCCGCCCCGCCCTGGGTGGAGCTGCCGGCGACGATCGCCTGCGCGCGCGAACCCGCATCGGCGAGCAACTGCTGCGCGAGGGCCGGATCGACGCCGTCACCCGGGCGGAACAGGTTGACCAGGACGATGCCGATCGCCACCGCGATCGACGACACGACGATCGTGTAGCCGAGCGTCTTCCAGCCGATGCGGCCCAGCGCGCGGATGTCGCCCATCTCGGCGACGCCGACGACGAGCGCGGAGAACAGCAGCGGGATGACCAGCATGAACAGCAGGCGCAGGAACAGCTGTCCGACCGGCTGCGTGACCCAGGTCGTCAGCCACTTCAACCACTCGGCATTGCCGTCGGTGGCGAAGTGCACGGCGAGGCCGGCGACAAGGCCGACGACGAAACCGATCAGCATCTTGGTGTGCAGCGGCATCGCCGCACGCGCGCTCATGCGCGGGCCCCGCGCGCATCCGTGGAATCCATGCGCGTACGCGCGGTCGGTCGCTGCACGTCGTCGTCCTTCCTGCCGGGGATCGAGCACCCAGTGTGCCGCAGCCTGCGCCTGGGCGAAACCGTCTCGACTCAGGCGCGCGGATAAAGCGGCGGCAGCGGCGAGTCCGTCACCGGTGCGGGCAGCGTCGGCGGCCACGCGAAGCCGACCTCGAATGCGTCGCCGAGCTGCCTTGCCAGCCCGTCGACCGTGACACCGGCATAGCGCACGCGCTGCAGCGCCGCGATTGCCTCGCGTTGCCGCGCATCGGCCAACGCGTCGGCGAGATCGCCGAGATGGCGCGCGGACGGGCACTCCTCGCGCGCCCAGGCCAGCAGCGCGCGCTCGGCCGCGGCAAGGTC
>JAFLDX010000307.1 GCA_017302215.1 Lysobacterales bacterium | reverse complement strand
CATTCGGCGCGCGCGTGCGCAGCGTGCGCGCCGATCCGGCATTCACGCCGTACTACGCGCTGACCGGCGACGACGCGAGCCGCCTCGCCTACCGCGCCGAGCTCGTGCTCGACGGCGACACGAAGGCGCTGCCCGCCGGCCTGCCGGCGCAGGCGGACTGCGACGCGACGACACCCTGAGCGACGCATCATGGCGACCCCCGAGCCCGTCCCGCCGATGACCGCATCGCCGCCGCGCGATGCGCGCGACGCGGTCATCGTCGCGCGCGGCCTGACCAAGCGTTTCGGCGACTTCACCGCGGTCGATCGCCTCGACCTCGATGTGCAACGCGCCGAGGTGTACGGCTTCCTCGGTCCGAACGGCAGCGGCAAGTCGACGACGATCCGCATGCTGTGCGGCCTGCTCACGCCAAGCGCCGGCAGCGTGACCGTGCTCGGTCAGCCCCTGCCGGCCGAGGCCGAGGCGGTCAAGCGGCGCATCGGCTACATGACGCAGAAGTTCTCCCTGTACGAAGACCTCAGCGTCGCCGAGAACCTCGAGTTCCTCGCCGCCGTGCACGAACTGACCGGGCGCGCGGCGCGCACGCGCATCGACGAACTGTGCGCGCGCTACCGGCTCGACGAACTGCGCAGCCGCCTCGCCGGCAGCCTGTCGGGCGGCCAGAAGCAGCGCCTCGCGCTGGCCGGCGCCGTGCTGCACGAGCCCGAACTTCTCCTGCTCGACGAACCGACCAGCGCGGTCGACCCGCAGTCGCGCCGCGATTTCTGGGATGCGCTGTTCGATCTCGCCGACGCCGGCACGACCCTGCTCGTGTCGACGCATTACATGGACGAGGCCGAGCGCTGCCACCGGCTCGCCATCCTCGATCGCGGCCGCCTCGTCGCCGACGGCACGCCGCACGAGCTCATGGCCGCGCTGCCGGGCATGACCTTGCGCGTAGAAAGCACGAGCCCGCGACGGCTGCAGCAGCAGCTCGCGCGCGAGCCGCACGTGATCGGCGTCGCCCAGATCGGCACCGACCTGCGCGTGCTGACCGACCGTCGCGACGACGGCGAACACTGGTTGCGCGAGCGCCTCTCCGACATCGACCCCGGCGCGCGCGTCGAACACACGCCGGCCAACCTCGAGGACGTGTTCGTCGCGGCGACGCGCGCGAACCCGGAGCCGCACGCATGAACCTGGCGCGCCTGTTCGCGGTGGTGCGCAAGGAATTGCGCCAGCTTTCGCGCGATCGCCTGACCTTCGCCATGATCGTCGGCATCCCGACCCTGCAGCTGCTGCTGTTCGGTTTCGCGATCAACCTCGACGTGCGCCACCTGCCGGCCGCCGTGCTCGACGAGGCGAACACGTGGCGCTCGCGTGAACTGGTCGCCGAACTGGCCTCGTCGCAGGTGCTCGAACTCGACCGCCACCTCGCCGTGCCGCAGCAGGTCGAGGCGCTGATGCGACGCGGCGAGATCGCGGCCGCGGTGGTCATTCCGCGCGACTTCGACCGCCGGCTCGAACGCGGCGGCGAACCGGCCTGGCAGGTCGTCGTCGACGGCGCCGACCAGTCGGTGCAGGCCGCGGCGCGCCAGCTCGCCGCGTTTCCGCTCGGCGCGCTCGACTACGGCGGCCCCGCGCAGCGGCCCGGCACGCGCGCGAGCGGCACGGTCGAGATCGTCAACCTCTACAACCCCGAGCGACGCGCGCCGGTCAACACCGTGCCGGGCCTGATCGGCGTGATCCTGACCATGACGATGGTCATCTTCACGGCGATGGCGATCGTGCGCGAGCGCGAGCGCGGCAACATGGAGATGCTGATCGCGACGCCGCTGTCATCGGCCGAGCTGACCCTCGGCAAGGTGCTGCCGTACATCGGCATCGGCCTCGTCCAGGTCACCCTGATCCTCGTGCTCGGCCTCGTCGTGTTCGGCGTGCCCGTGCGCGGCTCGTTGCTGGCCGTTTACGGCGCCTCGCTCGCCTACATCGGCGCGACGCTCGCGCTCGGCATCCTCATCTCGACGATCGCGAAGACGCAGTTCCAGGCCATGCAGATGGCGTTCTTCCTGTTCCTGCCGCAGATCCTGCTGTCGGGTTTCATGTTTCCGTACGACGGCATGCCGCGTCCCGCGCAATGGCTCTCGGAAGTGTTTCCGCTGACCCATTTCCTGCGCCTGATCCGCGGCGTCATGCTGCGCGGCGCGGGTCTCGGCGAGTTGTGGCCCTCGCTCGCCGCGCTGGCGGTGTTCGTCACCGTCGTGCTCGCGATCGCCGTGGCGCGCTTCCGCAAGCGCCTCGACTAGACGCTCGCGTCGGGGCGCGTCGTGCAGGAGCGGCTTTGAGGGAGCGGCTGACCAGGCCTGCGGCTGTCGAAAGCCGGCCGCGATCTTTCCCGATCCGGCGCTGACGCCCGAGATCGAAGCAGCGCGACTGAAGTTGCTCCCACAAGAGCGCTTCGAACTCGAGGGATTCCTGTGGGAGCGGCTTTAGCCGCGATCTCTTCCGGTCCGGCGCTGACGCTCGATCGAAACATCGCGACCCGTGGCCGCATTCGCGAACCCCGCGGCGGCACCTGCCGCGTTGCACCCCTCGTCACCAACCCCGGGGGATCGCCATGACCACGTACCGCCTCGACGCTTCGAACGACTGGAGCCTGCCGCGCATGCTCAGCATGGCCGGCGCCGTCGGCGCGCATGTCGGCGCGCTCGCCCTGCTCGCGATGCCGATGATGCGCCCGGAGTTCGCTGCGCGCGCGGCCGAGGCCGTGCAGATCGTCTGGCACGAGCCCGAGCCGGTCGCGATCCCGTTGCCGCCGGAACCGAAGCCGCTGCCGGTGCCGC
>JAFLDX010000306.1 GCA_017302215.1 Lysobacterales bacterium | reverse complement strand
CGCTCGCGTGCGCGCAGGCGGCGCAGTTCCGCGAGCGTGAAATCCTCGACGAACCAGTCGTCGAAGGCCTCGCCGTCGATCGTGCGGCGCGTGCGGCGCGCGGCGAATGCCTCGTGCATGGCGACGTCGGTGGTGTCGGCGAGCGCGTTGTCGTGGCGCGCGACCAGCACGCCGTCGCGCGTCATGACGAGATCGGGTTCAATGAAGTCGGCACCGTCGGCGATCGCGCGCCGGTACGCCGCGAGCGTGTGCTCGGGCAGCAGCGCACTGGCGCCGCGGTGGGCGATGACGAGGGGACGCATCGACACGATCAAGGAGTCCATCGGCCGGGGTTGCGCCGGCAGCGATGCCGGCCCGAGCAGGATGGCAGCGGCGACCCGGGCGCGCCAGCCGATGCTCCGGGATGTTGCTGGCTTCGTCATCGTTCACCTGTTCGAGTGGGCCGCGGCGCGTCGTCCAGACCGGTTCGAATCACGTCGACGGGTCCTTGCGGCACATGCGAGCCTGCCCGGCTTCGATGACGATGGCGCAACCGTCAGCCGGCGCTGCGACCGTTGTGCCCCGATCCGCATCCCCTGTGTCCGTGAGCAGCAGTTTCTGCATCGAAGTCCCCGAACCCGTGCTGGCGCGCGCGCGCCGCGGCGAGGTGCCGGCGTTCGAGCAGATCTACCGCCTGTTCGAGCGTCCGGCCTGGACGCTGGCCCTGCGCCTGTGCGGCGATCCGGACGACGCGCGCGAGGTCGTGCACGACGCGATGCTGCGCCTGTTCGAGCGCGTCGGCCAGTTCCGCGGCGAGTCGCCGTTCTGGGGCTGGGTGCGCCAGATCGTCCTCAACGAGGCGCTGATGCGCCTGCGCCGCGAGCGCGGCCATCGCTTCGAGGCGCTCGAAGAGGGCGAGGAAACGATCGAGGACGCGCCGGCCGCGGTGCCGTCGACGTGGTCCGATCCGCAACAGCTCGACGCGGCGCTGAATCGCCTGCCGGCGACGACGCGCAGCGTGATCTGGCTGTACCACGTCGAGGGTTACACCCATCCCGAGATTGCCGCGATGACCGGCAAGTCGGTCAGCTTCTCCAAATCGCAGCTCGCGCGCGGCACGACGCGGCTGCGCGAACTGCTCGATGCGAGCGAGGTGGTGTCCCCATGCATGCACGCGACGCCGGTGGTGGCATGAACCACGACGATTCCCTCGGTGCGGCCCTGCGCGCGCTGCCGGCCGCGACGCCCGCAGCCGACCTCTGGCCCGATCTCGCGCGACGCCTGGCAAGGCCGCAACGGTCGCGACGCCCGCGCTGGCCTTTCGCGATGGCGGCGTCGCTGCTGCTTGGCCTCGTCGTCGCGCGCGTGCTCGTGGACGATCGCATGCAGGCACCCGCGCCGGCGACGACCGCGGCCGTTCCATCCGGCGCCGAAGCGGTCGCGGCCGCCGAGATCGACCGCGTGCGTGCGCGTTCGCGCGATCTCGAGGGCTGGCTCGCCGCACGCCCGGCGCAGACCGCACTCGATGCGCCGACCGTGATGGCTGCCGCCGAAGTCGAGGATCTGGTCGGCTTCGTCGACCTGCAGCTCTCGGCCGCACGCGACGACGCCGAGTCGCTGCCGCTGTGGCGCCAACGCGTCGCCCTGCTCGAAGACCTCGCCCTGATCCGCAGCACCGGCCAGTTGCAGACCGCCGCCCTGGCCGGCGATCCCGCCCTCATGCCGACCTCGCTGTAGGCGGCGCATTCCGATAGAGGATTCCCGACGATGAAACCGACCCTTCTCGCCACTGCCCTGCTGCTCGCCATGCACGGCGCCGTCGCGGCCGACCCGGCGCCCGCAGCGCCGGCCGACAAGGCGACCGATCGCGCCGCCGCGCGCGAGGAACTGGCCGAACTGCGCACGCAGATCGCCGAACTGTCGCGGCGCATGGCCGATCTTTCGGTCGAACTCGGCGACGTCGGCCCGCGCGCGTACGCATTCCGCTACATCACCGACCCCGACCGCGCGATCATCGGCGTCGTGCTCGCTTCGGAGGCGCGCGGCGCGCGCATCGAGGCGCTGACGCCGGATGGCCCGGCCGAACGCGCGGGCCTGCGCAGCGGCGACGTCATCACCGCGATCGACGGCAAGGCGCTCGCCGGGGGCGATGCCGAGGCCAAGCTCGACGATGCGCGCGAACGCCTGGCCGGCCTCAAGGACGGCCAGGACGTGCGCATCGGCTACGAGCGCGACGGCAAGGCCGGCAAAGAACTGCGCATCGCCGCGCAACGCCGCGCCGCCAGGAACTGGCCGACCCTCATCGCGGACGATGACGGTCCGTCGCGCGTCGTGTACGAACGCCAGGTGCGCGACGGCATGAAGCAGGTCGAAGTCGAGATGGCGCGGGCCCATGCCGAGGCCGCGCGCGCCGGGGTCGAGGCCCAGCGCGCGATGTCGGAAGCCGACCGCGCACGCCTCGAAGCGGGCATGGCCCGGCTCGAGGCACTGCGCGACATCCGCCCGGGCTGGGACATCAACCTGACCTCGCTCAATCCGGAGCTCGGCCGCTACTTCGGCACCGACAGCGGCGTGCTCGTGCTGTCGGCGGGCAGCGACGCACTGGCCGGGCTCAAGGCCGGCGACGTGATCCGCAAGGTCGAAGGCCGCCCGATCACGCGACCCGAGGAGGCGCTGCGCGCGCTGCGCGACGAACCGACCGGCAGCGAGGTCGAACTCGACGTGCTGCGCGAACGCAAGAGCGTCGCGCTGAAGGTGAAGGTGCCCGAGCACCGGTCGATCTTCCGCATCGGCCGCGCGGCCGCGCTGCCGGCACTCGCGCCACCGGCGCCGCCGTCGCCACCGACGCCACCCGCTGCA
>JAFLDX010000305.1 GCA_017302215.1 Lysobacterales bacterium | reverse complement strand
CATCCGCTGCCCCGGCGCGCGGCGCGACGCCTTCGGCGGCACCGGCGCACGCCGGACCGGCGCCTTCGGAAGGCGACGCCTCCGATGCCTCGCTGTTCAATTCGCTGCGTGCGCTGCTTGCCGACCGCCGGCGCGGGCTCGGGATCGGCAACGAAGGATCACCGTCGGGCTACATGGCCACGCGCGATGATCTGCAGGCCGTTCTCGGCAACCTGCAATCGAACCCGATCGAGTTGCCGCAGCAGGGTGGCAAGCCGGTCACGCGCAGCATTGGCCACCTCAAGCAGGACCTGATGGGTCGGCTGCGCGAACGCAGTCCGGCCGGACAGGCGCCGGTGCTCGCACTGGAAGACTCCGACACGATCGATCTCGTCGGCATGCTGTTCGACTACATCGGCCAGAACCTGTCCTCGCGCAGCGGCGCGCGCGACCTGATGGCCAAGTTGCAGGTGCCGGTGCTGCGCACGGCGCTCGGCGACAAGGATTTCTTCACGCGCCGCAACCACCCTGCGCGACTGCTCCTCAACAGCGTGGCCGAAGCCAGCGTGCTGTGGATGGACGACGACGACCCGGACCGCGGATTCATCGACAAGATGACTGCCCTGGTCGATCGCGTGTCGCGCGACTTCGACGGCAACCTCGGCCTGATCGAGGACATGCTCGGCGATCTCGGCCGGCACATGACCATGCTCGGCAAACGCGCCGAAATGGCCGAGCGCCGGCATGTAGACGCCGCCAAGGGACGCGAGAAGCTCGACATCGCACGCGAGCGCGCGACGACGGCGGTGGCGCGCCTGGTCAAGCAGCGCAAGCCGTTGCCGATCGTGCGCGCGGTCCTCGAGCAGGCCTGGACGGACGTGCTGGCGCTGACCATCCTGCGCCAGGGCGAGGACAGCCAGAACTACCGGCGCCGGCTTGCGGTCGCCGACCAGCTCATGCGCCTCGACGGCACTCGCGAGGCGGCGGCACTCGACACGACGCTGCGCGAGGAAGTGCGCACCGGTCTGACCCAGGTCGGCCTGCACGAGGACGAGGTCGACGGCATCGTCGGCGAGCTGTTCGAGCCGAAGCAGGCCGACGACGAGGCCGCCGGCGAAGAGGTCGCGCTGACGCTGAAGAGCAAGCCGCGGCTCGGCGGCGAGGCTGCCGCACCGCCACCTGCCGAGGAATCGCCGCCCCCGCCACCGCTCGACGCGGAGGAAAGGAAGATGCTCGAACACGTGCGCAGCCTGCCGTTCGGCACGTGGTTCGACTTCGTCACGAACCAGCAGGGCGCCACCTCGCGCCGCAAGCTGGCCTGGTTCTCGCCGGTCACGGGGCGCTGCCTGTTCGTCAACCAGCGTGGCGCACGCGCGGACGAACGCAGCATGGAACAACTCGCGCGCGACCTCGTGCGCGGCCAGGTGCGCCTGCACAAGCCCGAGTCGAGCAACTTCATCGACCGCGCGTGGCAGGCCATCGTGTCCAAGCTGCAACGCTTCACCGGCGACTCGAGCCCGAAGTCTCCACCCGTGCCGGCCTGACGAGAGACGTCCGATGAACGAGCATCGACGCGCCCCGCGCAAGACTGCCTACATGACGATCCCGGTCAGCAATGCGATGACCGGGCAGTCGATGGGCCGCATCGGAAACCTGTCCATCGACGGCATGCTGCTCGTGTGCAATCACGCCGTGGCAGACGACGCCCTGTTCCAGCTCGCCTTCGAACTGGTCGATGCGGACGGTGCGACGCGCGTGATCGAGATCGGCGTGCACGAGCAGTGGAACGAGCCGGCGAATGTCCCGGGCCAGTTCTGGGTCGGCTTCCAGTTCATCGACGTCGCGGCAGGCGACCTCGCGACGATCGAATCCTGGCTCGGCGACAACAGCGACTAGCAACGCCGCGCGGCGGGCGGTCGCGCCGTCGCGGCAGTCAGGCGCGCTGCGGGCGCACCGCGTAGGCGCGCAGGAACATGTCGACCGTGGCGGCGAGGTGCTGGTCGATCTCCTGTGCGGTGAATGTTCCCTTGCAGCAGCCGCACAGCAGGCGCGCATGCAGTTCCCCCTTGAGCAGGGAGAAGAACTGCGAGGTGGCCCGTGGCACGTCCGCGATGTCGAGTTGGCCGGCCGCCACCAGGCGGCGCAGGAAGTCCGCGAATGCGCTCTGCACGACCTGCGGACCGGCCTCCCAGAACATCTGCCCGAGCTTGGCGGAAGCCACCGTGCCGCCGCTCAGCAGGCGATTGAGGGCGATCGACTCCTCGCGCGTGATCAGGGCGAAGAACGCGCGCGCGATGGCCGCGAGCTGTTCGCGCGGGGAACCTTCGAGGTCGATCTCGAACAACTCGGGCGGCATCAGCTGCAGGCAGCTTGCGCGCACGGCCTCGGAGAACAGCGTCTCCTTGTCCTTGAAATGGCTGTAGACGGTCAGCTTCGACACGTTCGCCGCCGCGGCAATGGCATCCATGCTCGTGCCCTCGAAACCGTTCTCGGGGAACAGGCGCTTGGCTGCGCACAGGATCGCGGCG
Organism: Lysobacterales bacterium; assembly: GCA_017302215.1. Lineage (GTDB taxonomy): Bacteria > Pseudomonadota > Gammaproteobacteria > Xanthomonadales > Rhodanobacteraceae > Dokdonella. Next base: position 358 of record JAFLDX010000305.1, on the reverse strand, counting down.
CGCTTCTCGAGGTCCTTGGGGCGCCCTGGACCGGGCGCGCGGGGAACGGGGATCATCATCATCAAAAATACTGGACTACCTGGTTCGGTTTTAATACTATACCACGCAGTTCATCAACTGTCGTCGTCTACCAGGGATTGTAACGATGCCTGCCCCACGCATACCTGTACGACTCGCCGGCATGCTGTGTGCCGCCGCCATCGCGGGCTGCTCGACGCATGCCGAATCGCCGACGCCGCCGCGCGTCGCGCGCGTCGCCCATCCGCTCGCCGCGCACGACCAGGCCGCCGCGATCTTTCCCGGCGAAGTGCACGCGCGCCACGAGAGCGCGCTCGGCTTCCGCGTGTCCGGCAAGATC
>JAFLDX010000304.1 GCA_017302215.1 Lysobacterales bacterium | reverse complement strand
CGCAGCGGCGGCGGCAGGTGGCGCGAACAACGCGGCGGCCGTCGCCGCCACGGCGGCCGCCATGGCGAGCAACACGAAGATCGCGCGGCGCAGGGTCGCGGAGCGCGGGCTGGCGGAGTCGGGAGCCATCGCGTCGATGCCGTGCTCAGGCCGACGCGGCGTGGAAGTCGTAGGACATGTCGTCGCCGGCCTGCTGGACGAAATTGCCCTGGATCAGATCGACGCCGCTCGACCACAGCGAGGCCGCCACGCGCGCCTCCTCGACACGCGGCGCGATCACGCGACGGCCGCTTTCGTGGGCAAGGCGAACGAGCTCGCGCAGCTCGACGCGCACCGCATCGTCGTGCGCGCGCGCATAGCGCGCCGACAGCTTGACGAAGTCGACCGGCAGGTGGCGCAACAGTTCGTTGCCGCGCGCGCCGGCCTCGAATCCCGAGATCGTCATGCCGACGCCGATCTGCTTCATCGCGAGGGCGAACGCAACGACCTCGGCGAGCGCCTCGATCGCATCGTCCATGCGCAACTCGAGCGAGATGTGCGAAGCCGGCACGCGGTGCTGGTCGAGCGTGCGACGCAGCCAGTCGGTGCGCTCGGCATCGCGCACGCTGCCGAGCGACTGGCTGACGAAAAGACGCAGGCCGTGGCCATCACGCAGGCGCTCGCCGATCGTGCGGATGCAGTTGTCGAGCATCCAGCGATCGACGTCGGCGATCAGTCCCGCCTGTTCGGCGGCCGGGACGAGCTCGCTCGCGGCGTACATGCGGCCGTCTTCCGTCGGCAGGCGCAGCAGCGCCTGGAACTGCTCGTCTTCCTCGCCGTGCAACGACACGATCGGCTGGAACACGACGCGGAAGCCCGAGGTCGCGAGGGCGTGTGCGATCGCCTTGGCCACGAGCGGGCTGGCTGCGCCGTCGGTGCGCGGCTGGAACGTGCAGATGCCACCGCGGTCCGGCGAGCGCGCCTCGAGCATCGCGCGCTCGGCCGCATCGATCATCGCCTTGGCATCACCGGCGGTCGCGGCGAACGGACAAATCCCGATCACGACGCCGAGGCGCAGCGGTGCTTCGCCGGCACGGAAGGTCTCCCTGGCGACGCGTTCGCGCAGGTTGGTCGCCAGCGCCGCGAGCGCCGCGCCATCGCGATCCGGATTGAGCAGGAGGAATCCGGCGTCGCCGCAGCGGGCGAGCATGTCGGCGGCACCGATGTGGCCCGCGAGGATGGCGCCGAGGTTCGCCAGCAAGGCTTCGTGCGCACGCTGTCCGAGACGCCCGTGCAGGCGCTGTCCGTCCTCGATCTCGATGAACAGCAATCCGCCGGAACGGCTTGCCGCGTCCTCCATCGTCAGCATCTCGGTCAGCCGACGGGTCAGCGCGACGATGTCGTGCACGCCCTTGACCGGTTCGCGCAGGGTCGGCAGGCGCCGGCGCTCGAGCTGACGCGCGCGGCGCACGCGGCTCGACACGGCCGCGATCAGGTGTTTCGGTGCGATCGGCTTGGACAGGAAATCATCCCCGCCCGCGTCGAGCGCCTCGAAGTGCCGCTCGGTATCGCTTTCGCCGGACAGGAACACGATCGGGGTCGAGATGAAGGCCTCGCGTTCGCGGATCAGGGCGGTCAGCTCCATGCCGTCGCAGTCCGGCATGTGCAGGTCCATCAGGATCAGGTCGGGCTGGAACGCATCGAGCTTGTCGAGCACCGACGAGGCCTCGCCGACGGCCAGCGTCTGCATGCCGGTCTTGCGCAGGATCGACTCGGCGAACAGCGCCTGCGAACGGTCGTCCTCGACGATCATCACGCGATACGGATCGGCATTCTCGGCATCGGTGAATTCGCGGATGCGCGCCACCACGTCGGTGGCCGTGGCCGGTTGCGCGATCAACGCATCGCTGCCGGCGCGCATCACGCGCAGGCGCGTGCCGAGATCGGTCTGATCCGACAGGGTGACCCAGACCACGCGCCGGCTCGTGCGCGCACGCGCGGCCTGCACGAGCGCGCCGATCTCTTCGATCGCGTCCTCGTGGATGTCGGCGAGCACGACCAGGGCCGGTGGCACGCGGCTCAGCAGTTCCTTCAATGCGTCGACGCCGGCCGCGCGCACGATGTCGTAACCCTGTGCGCGCAGCTTGAGGTCGAGCTCGTCCGAACGCGTACCCGCCTCGCCGAGGTGGTAGGCGAGGCGCGCCTGGCTCTCGTCCGCATGGGCCAGGGGCGATGCGGGAGCGGAAGCGACCGGCGGCTCCGTCCCGATCGGTGCCGCCGCGACGTCGGACGGCATGGTATGGCGCGGCACGGTGGGGACAGGCTTCGTCGCGGCGCGCGCGCCGACTGCGGTTGCCGCAGCCGCCGGCGGAGCGTGTTGCGCAACAGATGCGTGCGCAGGGGTGGCGGGCGCGGGTGGCGCGGCGGCATCCTCGGCGAATCGTCGCCAGTAGCGCGGTGGCGGACGCACGAGCAACGGAAAGCCGTTGTCGTCGTTCGCCGAGTAGCCGAACAAGGTGGCTTCCTCGCCGACCTCGTCGAGCGGCGACGGCGCAGTGCGCGCCGCCGTCGTCAATGCCTGCAGCGCGCCGACGAGCGCAGCGGCGTCATCGGCGTGCGGGATCGTCGCGGCGTCGAGGTAGGTCCACAGGCTTTCGGCGAGTGCGACGAGTCGCTCCGACGTGCCCGGATCGCCGAGCCGGCTGGTCGTGTCGGCCAGTGCCTCGGCATCGTTGGCGAGCAGCAGCATGGCATTGACGTCCCAGCCGTCGCGCTGCATGCGCTCGCCGCGGCGGCGCAGGTCACCGACCCGCTGCGGTACCTGGGCGAGCAGCGAGTTGCGGTTGCGTGCCCGGCGCGGGCTCAGGCCGGGGGCCGGCACGGCCGATCGGCC
>JAFLDX010000303.1 GCA_017302215.1 Lysobacterales bacterium | reverse complement strand
CCGCGCGGGCGGTCGTGCTGCCCGAGTACCTCGCGCTCGAAGCGGCGGCGGCCTTGCCGCACGACGAGCGCAGCGACTTCGTGCGCTCGCTGGCCGGCCTGCAGCGCTGGCATGCGGACTATGTGGAACTCGCGCGCTCGCTCGCGCAGCGGCACGGCATCCACCTCGTCGCCGGCAGCTTCCTCGTCGACACGCGCGGCGACGGGCGCTACCGCAATCGTTCCTACTTCGCGACGCCGGACGGCGCGCTCGCCTTCCAGGACAAGCTCTGCCTGACCGGCTTCGAGCGCGCGGCCGGGGTCATCGAGCCGGGCGACGCGCTCAAGGTGTTCGACACCGCGTTCGGCCGCGTCGGCCTCGCCATCTGCTACGACATCGAGTTCCCGCTGTACGCACGCGCGCAATGCGAAGCCGGCGCGCGCCTGCTGCTCGTGCCGAGCTGCACCGACACCGAGGCTGGCGCGAACCGCGTGCGCTACGGCTGCCAGGCGCGCGCGATGGAGAACCAGGTCTACGTCGCCTGTGCGGTCACCGCCGGCGAGGCGCCGTGGAGCCCGGCGCTCGATGCGAACACCGGCCTGGCCAGCCTTTACACGCCGGTCGACCGCGGCTTCCCGGACGACGGCGTCGCCGCGCGCAGCGACGGCGACTGGGCGATTGCCGAACTCGACCTTGACGCGCTCGACACGCTCGCGCGCGAAGCCCAGGTCGGCCTCCGCGCCGACTGGCCGCAGCAGCAGCGCCCGGCGGTCGTGCGCGCGGTGGTCGAGACGCTGTAGGCGCACGCCGACCGTCCCCGCATAGGCCGTTCAATCTTCAGGCGGTATCTGGATCGGGCCGACCTCGACCTTGCCCTCGGGCAGCTTCTTCCAGGCGTGGTCGCGCCATTGCCAGTACGGCTCGGGCTTCCAGTATTTGTCGGCGTAGTAGATGGAGCCATCGGTGGTCACCACTCCCCAAGGAAGAATCTCATTGACTGCCAATGTGCCTACATGGCCGAGGCGGCTGCCCGTGATGCGCATGCGTGCCGTGCGCAGGGCGCGTTCCTCGCGGGGTTTTGCAACAGCATCTGCGTACTCGTCGAAAATCGCGGGGCCGGCGGCCAATGCGGCACGGCGTTCGTCGGCATCGAGTGCATTCCAGAACTGCTCGCGCGTAGCGACGAATGACAGATAGCCGCGCTCGGCGGCAAGATCGGCCCAGACATAGGCGAGAGCGCGGTCCCTTGCGACACCTTCGCCATTCCACAGCATCTGGCTGATCATCGCCTGCGCGGTCTTGTCGGCATGCCACGCGGAACGGCGCAGCGCGGTCATCGCTTCGCTGTAGCGAGCGCGTTCATGGGCGCGAACGCCCTCGCGCAGCCAGAACAGGCTCGGATGGGCAGCGATGAAGCTGTCGCGGTGGGTGAAGGAAGGATCTTCTTCGGAAATTGCCGGACTTGCGCCCAACGCGAGGATCAGTGCCAGAAGTGTGTTGGCTGAGATCGATGTCATGGTCTGCGTTCCTCGTGAGGGAACGTGCCCCTGCACAGTCAGGCAAACAGACGTCACCCGACAGTCGGAGCACGTCCCTGAATCACGGTCGGATTTCCGGAAACCCGGCGAATCCGAAACACGAAGCGGGATCACTGGATGCTATTCGTTGCTGGGCGGAACACAACAGAAACAAGATGGGTTTCCATGAATCCATATGCCCCCGTCAGCCCCGCACCCCAAGCACGGTACGCACGCATTCGGCTGTGCATTTGTCAGACCGTAGGCTTGGGCGATCCCGTAGCTGCTGGATAGCGCCACGATCGCGGCGATGACGACATTCTTGATGTTGGCAGCGATGAATTTCATTTCATTCTCCTCGATCAGAGTCAGTCGGAGCTGTGGTCAGCACATTGCCGAGCTCTTGTGCGGCATCTTCATCAACGGAGCCTACCTTGGCCCACCGGATCATCCCCTCTCCATCAACGGCGACTATGCCGCGTGCACCTGGAATAGCGAAGCCATCTTCCGCGGGTCCAGCAACAGGAGGGGATATTCCCCTCGGCCTTCCGCACGGTAGGCCTCGAGCGCAGCGGTTGGCGCGGCAGAGACACCAAACATTTCAGCCGGTCCATCTTGCCGCGAAATTCTCCGATGCAGCCCCGCCACCTGCGACTCGGCGGTCTTGCATGCGGGGCAGTTCGGGTTGAAAAAGTAGAACACCTGGTAGCGCTTGCGCGGCTTTCCGAAAATCACTGGCTGTCCGTCCAGCGTACTCATGGCGTACGGAGGCGCCCAGGTGCCGACCCGTGGATGGGGGCGTAGTTCGTCCACGAGATCCTTCAACTGCTGAATGCGGAAGCCGAGCACGACGATCAGCAGCGAAACGAATACGAACGCCCCTCGGACAACCCATGAATCATTCCATTTCATTGAAACGTCCAGATGGCGCGAGCATCAAGGCATTTGCTCGTACGCCTTTCGGTCTGGGCTGTCAACGTGTCCACAGTCCGGGGTGCGGCGGATCGCTGGCGCGGGATGCGTTACGTCACCAGCGCGATCGACGCCTCGGCGAGCACGAAGCCGATCGCGCTCGCGACGAGGACGTCGCTCGGGTAGTGCAGGCCGAGCACGACGCGCGAGGCCGCGACGAGGACGGTGAACGGGATCAGGATCGCGGCGAGCGCCGGGAACCAGGCCAGCGCGACGAGGGTGAACGTCACTGCGTGCAGGGTGTGTCCGGACGGGAAGCTGAACTCGTCGAGCGGCGGGATGTGCGCGACGATGCCGGCGTGCGCGCGGAACGGGCGCGGGCGCCGCGTCCAGCGCTTGAGCGTGCGGTAGAGCAGGGCGGCGACGCCGCCGGTCAGCAGCATGTGCAACGCGGCCTGCCCGCCGT
>JAFLDX010000302.1 GCA_017302215.1 Lysobacterales bacterium | reverse complement strand
CCTCCGGCACGACGACGTGGGCCGGGATGCCGCGCGTGCGTGCGGCCAGCGCCAGCGCGGCGCCGTGGTTGCCCGAGGAATGCGTCGCCACGCCGCGCGCGGCGACGTCGGCATCGAGTGACCAGACCGCATTGCAGGCGCCGCGGAACTTGAACGCGCCGGCGCGCTGGAAGTTCTCGCACTTGAAGTTGAGTTCGGCGCCGGCCAGCGCATCGAGCGAGCGCGAACGCAGCACCGGGGTGCGCTGTGCATGTGCGGCGATGCGCGCGCGCGCGCGCTCGAGGTCGGCGAAAGTCGGCAGGTTGAGATCGGTCATCGCAGGTGGTCGTCGGCAGGCCGCGCCGCAACGTTGCGGGCGCGCGCGACCCGCATGCTAGCCTGCCGGCTCCACTGCCGCGACCTGCGCCATGAGCGTGACCGAACCCGAACGCGCCGTCGAAGTCCGCCTCGCCGACTACCGCCCGCCACCCTGGAGCATCGACGACATCGACCTCGTCTTCGATCTCGGCATCGACGCGACCACGGTGCGCGCGCGCCTGCAGGTCCGGCGGTGCGGCGCCGCGCCCGGTGAACCGCTGCGCCTCGACGGGGAAGGCCTCGAGCTGCTCGGCCTCGCCATCGACGGCGTCGACGCCGTGGCCGGGGCGTACCGCCTTGCCGGCAACGTGCTCGAGATCGACCTCGACGGCGACCGCGCGAACATCGAGACGCGCGTGCGCATCGCACCGTCGACCAACCACGCCCTGCAGGGCCTCTATCTCAGCGGCGATCGCGAAACCGGCTTCCTGCTGACCCAGTGCGAAGCCGAGGGTTTTCGCCGCATCACCTTCGGCCTCGACCGGCCGGACGTTCTCTCGCGGTACCGCGTCGAGCTGCGTGCCGCACGCGAGCGCTTTCCCGTGCTGCTGGCCGGCGGCAACGCCGACGGCCACGGCGAGCTGGCGGGTGGGCGGCACTGGGTGCGATTCGTCGATCCGCAGCCGAAGCCGTCGTACCTGTTCGCGCTCGTGGCCGGCCGGCTCGATTGCATCGAGGATGCGTGGGTCACCGCCGAGCAGCGTCGCGTGCGCCTCGTGATCTGGGCGCCGGCGACCGTCGTGCCGCGCTGCCGGCATGCGATGGAATCGCTGAAGGCCGCCTTCGCCTGGGACGAGCGCCGTTTCGGCCGCTGCTACCGGCTCGATGCGTTCCACGTCGTGGCCACCGACGACTTCACGATGGGCGCGATGGAGAACACTGGCCTCAACATCTTCAACTCGAAGTACCTCGTCGCCGACGCCGAGCGCGCGACCGACGACGACTTCCGCCACGTCCTGGCGGTGGTCGGCCACGAGTATTTCCACAACTGGACCGGCAACCGCGTGACCTGCCGCGACTGGTTCCAGCTGAGCCTCAAGGAAGGACTCACCGTGTACCGCGAGCAGGAGTTCGAGTCGGACCTCGCCTCGCGCACGCTGCGTCGCATCGAGGACCTGCGTACGCTGTGGCGCGTGCAGTTCGGCGAGGACGCCGGGCCGCTCGCGCATCCCGTGCGGCCCGACCGCTACACCGAGATCAACAATTTCTACACCGCCACGGTCTACGAAAAGGGCGCCGAGATCGTGCGCATGCTGGCGACCCGGCTCGGCGACGACGGTTTCCGCCGCGGCATGGACCTCTATTTCGAGCGCCACGACGGTGCCGCTGTCACCGTCGAGGACTTCATCACCGCGCTCGGTGACGCCAATGGCTGCGATCTCACGCCGTGGCTCGCCTGGTATCGCCAGGCCGGAACGCCGGTGCTCGAATGGAGCGGTCGCCACGATCGCGCGACGCGTCGCTTCGCGCTGACCCTGCGCCAGCACACGCCGCCGACACCGGGCCAGGTCGACAAGCAGCCGTTGCCGATTCCGGTCGCCTTCGCCCTGTTCGACCACGAAGGAAATCGGCTCGCAGCCGTCGCTGCGGGAATCGAAGGCGACGTGCACGTGCTTGCCGCCGCGGAGCAGACGCTCGTGTTCGACGGCATCGACGCCGCGCCGGTCGTGTCGCTGCTGCGTGGCGGCTCGGCGCCGGTGCGGCTGGCTGCGCCGGACGATTGGCGCGACCTGGCCGTGCTGGCGCGCCACGAGACCGACGGCTTCAATCGCTGGTTCTGCGCCGACGCCCTGGCGCGGAGGATGTTCGCCGAAGCGCTCGTGCGCGGCGAGCCGGATGCAGCGGCGCTTTCGGCATGGATCGATGCACTGCGCGCTGCGCTCGACGAACCCGCATTCGACCCCGCGACGCTGGCCGAGATGCTCACCGTTGCCGATGAGCCGACCCTCGCCGAGCCGCTCGTCGAGTACGACCCCGATGCCGTGCACGCGGCGCGCAACCTGCTCGAGCGCCGCCTCTCCGAGGCTCTCGAGGACGACCTCGTTGCCTGCCATGAGCGCCTTGCCGGTGCCGCACGCGAGGGCGCGGCTCCGGCCGCGCAGGGTCGTCGCCGTTTGCGCAATCGCTGCCTCGCCCTGCTGTGTCGCGCGGGCAGCCACCACCATGCGCGCGCGCATCGGCACTACACGCAGGCGGTCACGCTAGGTGATCGCCTCGTCGCCCTGGTTGCACTCGTGCACGCCGGCGATCCGGCCGCGCAGGGCGTGCTCGGCGAGTTCGCCGCGCGCCATGCCGGCGATCCGCTCGTGATCGACAAGTGGTTTGCGGTGCAGGCGACCGCCGCGCGGGCGGACACGGCGGAACGCGTCGAGACGCTGACGCGGCACGCCCTGTTCCGCTGGGAGAACCCGAACAAGGTGCATGCCCTCATCGGCAGTTTCGCGATGCGCAACCCGAGCGCGTTCCATCGCGTCGACGGCGCGGGCTACCGCCTCGTCGGCGCAGCCATTGCACGCGTCGATGCGCT
>JAFLDX010000301.1 GCA_017302215.1 Lysobacterales bacterium | reverse complement strand
CCGAAAGCATGACGCGGCCTGGCCGATCGACGCTGCGCAGGCGCCAGCCGAGCGCTTCCCACTCGCGCGCGATCGCCACCGGCACCGGTCCGGTCACGCGCAGCAGCACGCCGAGGCCGCCGTCGACCGCCTCGAGCAATCGCTCCTTGTCGGCCCGCGCGAGCGCGGCCCAGCTGCGTTCGTCGACGATGACGAGATCGCTCTCGCCGAGGCTTGCCGCATCGAGCACGACCTCGCCATCGCGCACGGACAGGCCGCGGCTCACGGCGAGGCGCGCGCGCAAGTCGATGCCGGCATCGACGGCCCAGCGGCGCAGGTACTTCGACTCGGCGTCGAGTGCACCGGCCAGTACGAGCACGCGCAGGCGCTCGCCCGCCTGCGCGACGACACCGACCGGCACCGATTCGACCACGCGATCGCCGGCGTCGAGCACGCGCAGTGCATAGTCCGTCGCGCCGGCGTCCTTCGCGCGCGCATCGATCGCGAAGCGGCCGTGCGCGTCCGGCGTCGCGACACCCACGCGCGTACCGGCGCGGTCCTGCAGTTCGACGCGCGCACCGGGCTCGACGCCGGCCACGCGACCCTGAAGTCGCCAGACATTGCCGGCATCGATGCGATCCGGCCAGACGATCCCGGTGAGGCCGACCGGCGAGGGTGCCGCGTCGAACCGCAATGCCACGGCGCGTGCCGCATCGCGATCGCGCGCCGGCAACCCGCCGCCGACGACCTCGATGCGGTCGGTGCGCGGATGACGCCGCAGCGCCGTGCCGAGATCCGGCACGCGCTCGATGACCTCGCCAACGTCGACGCCGGCCTCATCGACCCCGGCCCCATCAAACCCGGCCCCATCGAACCCGGGCAGAGCGACCGTGGCGATGGCCGGGTCGATCGCGGCGCGCTGCGCCGGCGTGCTGCCCGGACTCAGCACGCGCAAGGTCTCGCCACCGCTCGTGCGCGCCGGCGGCCACAGCACGAGGGCGAACAGAAGCGTGACGACGACCTGCAACACGCTGCGCACGCCACGTCCGTCACGCCGGTCGCGCCAGGTACGCCAGAGGCCAGACAGCGTGGCGGCCACGAGGACGGCGATCGGCATGAATGCCGGCGTCATGGCCCGGCCTCGCCGCGCAGGGCATCGAGGTAGGCAGCGCCGGCGGCATCCGGCTCGGGGCGCGAGTGCGCGGCCGGCGCGACCGCCGGAAGCAGCGGCCAGAGGCGGTCGAGCAAGCGGTCGCGGCATGCCGTGCAGGCGCGATCGCGTTGCCAGGCGTCGAGCGCGGCATACACGGCGAGTGCATCGGGCAGGTCTTTCTCGCGCGCACGCAGCCAGCGCATCAGTTGCGTCGGGTCGGCGGCTCCGCCGTGCTCGAGTGCGGCGTGGAAGTCGAGCAGGGCCGCATCGTCGCGTGCGGCCGCAGCGAGCGGGCTGTGCACGTCACGCAGGTCCTTGCGCTCGCCGCTGAGGCGACGCGACTCGTCGACCGGCGGCAGGTCGAGGCCGACCCGCGCGAGATAGATGCGCGAGGCCTGCTGCACCTGCTTGATGTAGCCGAGTGCGCGGTTCTCGAACGGCAGCGCGTCGTTCGGCCTGCCGGTGCGCAGATGCAGCTCGGCCTGCCACATCTCGCCGAGCGCAGCCTTGAGGATGCGCTTGGTCGCGGGGTCGAGCAGGGTCGCGGCTTCGGCGTGATCGTGCGCATGGCCGTACTCGCCGACGAGCGCGCCGGCATCGCCGAACGCGGGCGTGCCGTGGTCGTGGCCGTCGTCCGCCGCGTGCCCCTCGGGCAACGAGCCGGCCTTGTCGCCGTGATCGTGATCGTCGGGGTCGCCGTCGCCCCTGGTTCCGGCATCCTGCGCGGTGGCTTTGGGGGCGCCGCCGCTCTCGAACTCCTCGCCGAGGAATTGCCCGTAGCGCAGGCGAAGGATCTTCTGGTCGACGCCGATCGCGTCGGAGCGCTGCATGAAGGCATCGGCCGACAGCGTGGCGCGCGCGGCGACCAGGGCCTCGGTGTCGAGGATGATCTGGCGCTGGCTGCGGAAGTAGGCCGGCAACACCTTCTGCACGATGCCGTCGACGCCGTCGGCCTCGGCCGCAGGTTCGGGTGGCCAGCGCAGGATGAAGCTCGCGCTCTGCGCGATGTTCGGCGTCGGCGTGCGCGTGTCGGCCACGCGCACGCGCACGATCAGGTCGTCGCCCTGCACGAAACCGAGCGCATCGAGGTCGAGGCGCTGCCGGTAGCGGCGCTGGCGAGCATCGCCGCCGGGAGCCGGACGCAGCAGGATCTCCTGCTCCTTCACGGTGACCTGCTCGCCGCTGCCCTGGGCGAGCGTGAGCGCGATGCGCGCATTGCCGAGCGCATGATCGTCGCTCGCCTCGACCACCACGTCCCATGCGGCCTGGTGCGCATCGAGCACGGTCAGGGTCTGTTCCGGGGCGAGCACGCGGATCTCGGGCGCGCGATCGGGAATCGCCTCGAGGCGGTGCAGGCGCGCATCGGCGAGCGGCGCCACACCATCGACATCGATCCGGTACAGCGTCGAGGCCGCGAGGACATGTTCACCGTTCCAGCCGTCCGCAGCGCGCTCGAGGGCGAGCCGGCTGCCGTCGTGGAACTCGAGAGCGACCGCTTGCGGCTCGGCGTCGAAGCGCAACTGCCAGCGCAAGCGCGAACCCTCGGGCGCCTCGATGTCGAGCGCGGGCCCGGTGCGCGCGGGCAGCGTGGTGTAGGCCGGCGGCGTGATCACGAGGCGCGTCGCGACGAGCGTCGTTGCGCTGGCCGGGGTGGCCGTCGCCGACGGCGTCGCCACGGCGTCCGAGAGCCGCGCCTTCAAGCGCACCGTCGAGATCCCGCCCGCGATCGAGCAGCAGGTCGACAGGGTGTTCGAGCTC
>JAFLDX010000031.1 GCA_017302215.1 Lysobacterales bacterium | reverse complement strand
GATGCGTTCGAGGTCGCCGATGCCGCGCAGCTCCTCGCGCAGGGCCTCGGCGCGACGCGCCTCGACGAGTGCGCGCACCGCATGATGGCGTTCGCGCAAGGTCGTGCGCTCGCGCAACGGCCGGTTGAGCCAGCGGTGCAGCAGGCGCGCGCCCATCGGGGTCACGCTCGTGTCGAGCACGCCGAGCAGCGTCGCGCCAAGTTGGCCCGACGCGTGCGAGTCGAGTTCGAGATTGCGGCGTGTCGCCGCGTCGAGCGCAATCGTGTCGTCATTGCGTTCGACCGCGAGCCCGCCGAGGTGCGGAAGCGCGGATTTCTGCGTCTCCTCGACATAGGCGAGCAGGCACCCCGCGGCGCCGACCGCGAGCGCGAGGGCATCCGCCCCGAACCCGGAGAGGTCGCGCGTGCCGAAGAAGCGCCCGAGTTCGCGGCGCGCGGTCTCGCCATCGAAATGCCACGGTGCACGCTTGCGCAGGCCGGGCAGGGCGGTGACGAACTTCGGCCAGGCGACATCTTCACCGACCAGGGTCTCGACCGGCTGCAGGCGCGCGATCTCGGAGGCCAGGGCTTCGGCCGTGGCGACCTCGGTCAACAGGAACCGTCCCGCGGCAAGGTCGACCCAGGCCAGGCCATAGCCGGCCTTGCCGGCAGCGATCGCCAGCAACAGATTGTCGCGGCGTTCCTCGAGCAGCGCTTCGTCGGTCACGGTACCCGGCGTGACGATGCGCACGACCTTGCGCTCGACCAGGCCCTTGGCCAGGGCCGGATCCCCGATCTGCTCGCAGATCGCGACCGATTCACCGAGTTTCACGAGTCGAGCGAGATAGCCCTCGGCCGCGTGGTACGGCACCCCCGCCATCGGAATCGGCGCGCCGGCCGACGCGCCGCGCTGGGTCAGCGTGATGTCGAGCAGGCGCGCCGCCTTGCGTGCGTCGTCGTAGAACAACTCGTAGAAGTCGCCCATGCGGAAGAACAACAGCACGTCCGGATGCTCCGCCTTGGCAGCGAAGTACTGGCGCATGAGCGGGGTGTGCAGGGACGGATCGGCGGTGCTCATCCGGTGGGGGGTGTGGTCGGGGCCGCGTAGTGTAGTCGCAGCGTCCGGCCTGCGATCCACCGACGCATCCCTGGCCCGGGATGTCAGGTCCGCGCGGCGCTGCGCGTACGAAAGGACGAGCGACCCGTGCCGGAGGTTCCCCGCCGGCGGCACGCGCGGTCGCGCGCGCGCCTGCCGCGCCATCAGGGAGAACCGTCATGCGGATCGGAAAATGCTTGTTCCTGGCGCGTCGGGCCGGCGTCGTGCTCGCTCTTGTCGCCGGATTGTGTTTCGACGTACCGACGTTCGCCAGTCAGCCGACTCCGCCGGTCGGCATCAGCATCGAGGGCGTCCAGGCCGATGCCTCGGGACGGATCGTCGCACGCGCCAACGTGACGGCCGAGGTCGAGTCGTCCGGCTTGAGCCTCGTCCTGCGAAACGCCGACGGTGCGCTCAAGCTGCGCTCGACGCGCGAGGCGCTGCGCATCGCCAAGGGCGCATCCCAGGTCGTCGAGATGCCGATCACGATCACCGCCGCCGGCGTGCACCGCATCGACTTCGTGGTCGAGGGACGTGCCGAAGGGTATGAAAAGGCCGGAACGGTGGAACGTCGTTACGTCGTCTGGGACGGCAAGCAGCCGCCACGCCTCGTGACCGGCCGCGAACTGCGCCGCGAGAAGCGCGTCGATGTCGAGCGTGCCCTGCAGGAGCGCCTGCGCAAGGATCCCGCCGCGCGCGCAAGCATCGACGACTACCTGCGCCAGCCATTGCAGAAGCTTGCCAGGGTCCCGCGCATCGACGAGTCCGCGCGGCAGGCCCTCGTGGCACCCGCAGCCGGCATCGAGCCGTACGAGGCGAACGCGATCGTCGACAAGAGCGCCGACGTCATCCGCGAACTCGACCCGATCACGGTCACCGGCCGGCTCTGGTACACCGATCGCGCCGGCGCCGCGCGTCCGCTGATCAATGCGACCGTCGACATCCGCGATTCGGACACGTTCGGCGACGAGCAACTGACCTCGGTCGTGACCGGCTGGGACGGCCGTTACAGCGCCGTCGTCAACAACGACGATGGCTGGTTCCAGAACGGGCGCGACCTCTACATCCGCGTGCGCACGACCAACAGCCGCTTCCGCGTACAGGATTGCGCGGCATGGCCCGACTGGACCTACGCCTGGGTTTCCGACGTGCGCAGCGAGCTGTCCGACGGCACCGTGGTCGACTTCGGCGACCTCGCGACGAATGCCGACAACGAGGCCTCGATCCTGTTCCAGGACCTGAACCAGGGCTGGAATTTCCTGACCACCCGCGGCGGCCAGGATCCGGGTTTCGTCGACCTGTGCTGGCCCGAGGATGCCAGCGTGTATTCGACGTTCTGGGAGGAGATCGACATCGAGGACGGTGACGAGGCCGCCCGCGACATCGTCCTGCACGAGTACGGCCATGCGACGATGCACAACGCCTACGACGGCGACTGGCCGTCCGACACCGGCGGTCCGCACGGCTTCAACGACATCCTGCATCCGAACATGGCCTTCACCGAAGGCTGGGGTACCTTCATCGCGCTCGCGGTCAACGACGACGGCGCCTACGACTCGAATGGCTGGAGTCGCGCGATCGAATCGTTCAACCATTCCTCCGGTCATGCGGCGAACGACGGGAAGGAAAACGAGGGCCACGTCGCGGCCGGCATGAACGACGTGCGCGACCGCACCGCCGATGGCGCCTGCGCGAACGGTGGAACCTGCGATCCGAGCGGTGCCGACGCAGCCGGCTTCGCGCAGATCTGGCGCGACGCGTTCTGGCGCAGCAAGGCCGACAATTTCGGCGAGTTCTGGCCGCGGCTGTGCGCGGAGCTCGACAGCACGCAGGGCAGCGTGGCGGTGCGTGCCCTGGCCTTCAATGCGATCGACGTCGACACCTGCAAGTGTTCGGTGAAGCTGGCCCTGGCAGCGGACGCGACGGCCGACGCCGACGTCAAGGAGCTGCGTACGTTGCGCGATCGCGGCCTGCGCAACACCGAGCTCGGTCAACGCATCATCGCGCTCTACTACCGCCATACCGGCGAGGTCAGCGGGCTGCTCGCCAAGGACGAAGGCCTGCGTCGTGCGGCCGCGATCCTGTTCACCCGCGCCGCCGAGGGCTCGCGTGTCCTGCTCGCCGGCCGCAAGCGCGACGGTGTTCTGCTCGATGCCGAGCATGCGAAGCTGGCCCGCGAGTTCATCACCCGCGTCCAGGCGCAGGGCAGCCCGGCCTTGCGCCGGGATTTCGCCGAGGTGCTGCGCCTGGTCGATGGCTTCGAAGGGCGCAGCTTCGACGAAGTGCGCGCCAAGTTCGAGGCACCGCGCAAGGCCAGATGAGCGTTGCATGCGAACCGCGTGCGCGTCACGCGTCGCAGGCATGAACGGATCACGCCCCGTGCTCGACTTGCACGGGGCGTTTCCGTTACCGTCGCGCGCTCCCGCTGAGCCGGAGCGCGTCCGTGTCATCCCTCAATCCTGCCGATGACGGCGAACTGCATCGACTGGCCCAGGGCATCGCCGACCTGCTGATCGCGCGCGGCCTCTCGATCGTCGCCGCCGAGTCATGCACGGGTGGCTGGATCGCGAAGGTGCTGACCGACATCGCCGGCAGTTCGGGCTGGTTCGAATGCGGCGTGGTTGCCTACAGCTACGAAGCGAAGGAAGCGCTGCTCGGCGTGCAGCCGCAGACGCTCGAACGCACCGGCGCGGTCAGCCAGGAAACCTGCACCGAGATGGTGTCCGGCGCGCTGGCGCGCTACGGCGCGAGCGTCGCCGTCGCGGTCACCGGCATCGCCGGACCGACCGGCGCCACGCCCGGCAAGCCGGTCGGCACGGTGTGGATCGGCTGGAAGCGACGCGGCGGTTACGCGCGCGCCGAGTTGTTCCACTTCGCCGGTGACCGCGAAGCCGTGCGCCGGCAGACCGTTGCGGCCGCACTCGAAGGCGTGCGGCGGATTCTTACAAGCTGACGCGGCGTTCGCCGCTCGGCGTCGAGCGCCCGTATGGGATAATCGCTGCCATGTCGCCACCGGGTCTCAGCCGCTGAGAACCCCGCGCGCCAGCCTCCGCCGACTTTCAACAAGGGTGACCCCGATGGACGACAACAAGCGCCGCGCGCTTTCCTCCGCGCTTTCGCAGATCGAGAAGCAGTTCGGCAAGGGCGCGGTCATGCGCATGGGCGACAAGTCGAACGAAGCGATCGAGACCGTTTCGACCGGCTCGCTCGGGCTCGACATCGCGCTCGGCATCGGTGGCCTGCCGCGCGGCCGCGTGGTCGAGATCTACGGACCTGAATCGTCCGGCAAGACCACGCTGACCCTGCAGGTCATCGCTGCCTGCCAGCGCGCCGGCGGCACCGCCGCCTTCGTCGACGCCGAGCACGCGCTCGACCCGACCTATGCCGAGAAGCTCGGCGTCGACGTCGACGACCTGCTCGTCTCGCAGCCCGACACCGGCGAGCAGGCGCTCGAGATCGCCGACATGCTCGTGCGCTCGAATGCGGTCGATGTCGTCGTCGTCGACTCGGTTGCCGCGCTCACGCCGAAGGCCGAGATCGAGGGCGAGATGGGCGATTCGCATGTCGGCCTTCAGGCGCGCCTCATGAGCCAGGCGCTGCGCAAGCTGACTGCCAACATCAAGAAGTCCGGTTGCCTCGTCATCTTCATCAACCAGATCCGCATGAAGATCGGCGTCATGTTCGGCAGCCCCGAAACGACCACCGGTGGCAACGCGCTGAAGTTCTACGCCTCGGTACGCCTCGACATCCGTCGCATCGGCGCGGTCAAGCGCGGCGAGGAGGTCATCGGCTCGGAGACGCGCGTCAAGGTCGTCAAGAACAAGGTCGCGCCGCCGTTCCGCCAGGCCGAGTTCGAGATCCTCTACGGCGAGGGTACCTCGCGCGAGGGCGAACTTATCGAACTCGGCGTGCTGCACAACCTCGTCGAGAAGTCCGGTGCCTGGTACAGCTACAAGGGTGATCGAATCGGCCAGGGCAAGGACAACGTGCGCCTGTTCCTGAAGGAGCATCCGGCGGTGGCCAACGAGATCGACACCGCCCTGCGCGAGAAGCTGCTGGTCAAGGGCGGCGCCTCGCCGTTGCCGGCCGTCGAGGTCGAGGAAGCCTGAGCGCGGCAAGCGCATGCTCGCGCCGCGTCCAATTCGGGTCCGTCTCCGCATGCGATCGACCCGGGTCGATCGCATGTGGACGTCCTGAACAACAGACCGCAGCCGCCGGCATGCGCCAGACCAAACCACCACGTCCCAGGCCCGATGCGTTCAGCAGGGCGCTCGGGCTGCTCGCTCGGCGTGAGCAGTCGCGGCGCGAACTGAAGGACAAGCTGAGCCGCAACGGCTACGCGTGCGACGAAGTCGAGGATGCGATCGACGACGCCGTCGAGCGCGGTTACCAGGATGACGATCGCTTCGCCGGCGTACTCGCACGCAGTCGTGCGGCTGCCGGTTACGGACCGCGGCGCATTGCGGCGGAACTGCGTTCGCACGGATTGAAGGCCGGGACGATCGCGGCGGCGCTCGCCGTTATCGAAACGGACTGGCTCGGCCAGGCCCGCCGCCAGCTCGAACGCCACTACGGCCGCAAGCCGGCCACGGAGGCGGCCGAGCGCGCCCGCCGAGCCGCGTTTCTCTTGCGCCGCGGCTTCGATGCCGCCACAGTGGGCGCCCTCACGCGCGCCGAATGCGGCGATCCGGACGATGCCTTCGATTGAAGGCGGTCGTGGTGGACGCATTTCAGCCGTGTCCGCTTTCCACCCGGCTAGCCAGATTCCATGAAGACCAGCGCCGAAATCCGTTCCGACTTCCTCGAGTTCTTCCGTTCCAAGGGCCATGCGATCGTGCCCTCGGCCTCGCTCGTGCCGTCGAGCGATCCGACCCTGTTGTTCACGAACTCGGGCATGGTGCCGTTCAAGAACATGTTCCTCGGCAGCGAGAAGCCGCCGGGCGCGCGCGTGGCCGACGTGCAGCGCTGCCTGCGCGCGGGCGGCAAGCACAATGACCTCGACTCGGTCGGCTACACGGCGCGTCATCACACGTTCTTCGAGATGCTCGGCAACTGGTCGTTCGGCGACTACTTCAAGCGCGACGCGATCCTGTGGGCGTGGGAACTGCTGACCGGCGTGTGGAAGCTGCCGAAGGATCGCCTGCTCGTCACGGTCTACCACACGGACGACGAGGCCTACGCGATCTGGAACGAACAGGTCGGCATCCCGGCCGAGCGCATCGTGCGCATCGGCGACAACAAGGGTGCGCCGTACGCGTCGGACAACTTCTGGCAGATGGCCGATACCGGACCGTGTGGCCCGTGCACCGAGATCTTCTACGACCATGGTGCGCATATCGCCGGCGGACCGCCCGGTTCGCCCGACGAGGACGGCGACCGCTTCATCGAGATCTGGAACCTCGTCTTCATGCAGTTCGATCGCGCGGCCGACGGCACGCTGACGCCGCTGCCGGCGCCGTGCGTCGACACCGGCATGGGTCTCGAGCGCCTGGCCGCGGTCCTCCAGCACGTGCACACGAACTACGAGATCGACCTGTTCCAGGTGTTGATCCGCCGCGCCGCGGAACTGACCGCGACGGCCGACCTCGAGAACAAGTCGCTGCGCGTCATCGCCGACCACATCCGCGCGTGCGCGTTCCTGATCGTCGACGGCGTGCTGCCCTCGAACGAGGGCAGGGGCTACGTGCTGCGCCGGATCATCCGGCGCGCGTTGCGGCACGGCTGGATGCTCGGCGTGCGCGGCGACTTCTTCTGGCAGATGGTCGAGCCGCTGTGTGCCGAGATGGGTGCGGCGTATCCCGAGCTGCCGGCGCGGCGCGAACTCGTCGAGCGCGCGCTCAAGGCCGAGGAGGAGCGTTTCGGCGAGACGCTCGAGCAGGGCATGAAGCTGTTCGAGGAAGTCGCCGCGCGATCCGGCGCCACGATTCCCGGTGCGGCCGCGTTCCGCCTGTACGACACCTACGGCTTCCCGGTCGACCTGACCGCCGACATCGCGCGCGAGCGCGGACTCGTGCTCGACATGGCCGGCTTCGAGCAGGCCATGGACGAGCAGCGCGAGCGAGCGCGCGCGGCCAGCCACTTCGAGGCGAAGGGCCAACTGCCGGCCGAAGTCGCGAGCAGTCTCGCGCCGACGCAGTTCCTCGGCTATGAAGCGACGCGCGCCGACGATGCGCGGGTCGTCGCGATCATCCACGGCGGACGCAAGCTCATGTCGCTTGGCGATGGCGAAGAGGCGATCGTCCTGCTCGATCGGACACCGTTCTATGCCGAGTCGGGTGGCCAGGTCGGCGACACCGGCGAACTGGTCGCCGGCGTCGGGCGCTTCGAAGTCACCGACACGATCAAGCTCGGCGGCGTTTTCCACGGCCATGTCGGGCGCTGGCACGGAGCTGGCGCGCTGGAGCCGTCCGCGCGCATCGGCGCAAGCGTGGATGCCGCGCGCCGCCAGACGATCGCGCTGAACCATTCGGCCACGCACCTGCTGCATGCCGCCCTGCGCCAGGTGCTCGGCGACCACGTGGCGCAGAAGGGCTCGCTCGTCGCGCCGGACCGCCTGCGCTTCGATTTCGCGCATTTCCAGCCGGTCGCGCGCGAGGAACTGCGCCGCATCGAGGAACTGGTCAATGCCGAGATTCGCGCCAACGCCGAGGCCGACATCCGCCACATGCACTACGACGATGCGATCGCCGCCGGCGCGATGGCCCTGTTCGGCGAGAAATACGGCGATGAGGTGCGTGTCTTGCGCATGGGCGATTTCTCGACCGAACTCTGCGGTGGCACGCACGTTGCGCGCACCGGCGACATCGGCCTGTTCAAGATCATCGCGGAGAGCGGTGTCGCGTCCGGCATCCGCCGCATCGAGGCAGTGACCGGCGCGGCGGCGACGGCCTTCGTCGCAGACGAGGAATCGCGACTCGGCGAGATCGGCGCGTTGCTGTCGTCTGCGGGTGGCGACGTCGTGGACAAGCTGCGTCAGCTGCTCGACCGGCAGAAGAAGCTCGAGCGGGAGCTCGACGCGTTCAAGGCTCGCGCGGCCAGTGCCGCCACCTCGGATCTTGCCGGTGCGGCCGTCGATGTCGGCGGCATCAAGGTCGTTGCCGCGCGCGTCGACGGCCTTGATGCGAAGGCGCTGCGCGACGGCGTCGATGCGCTGAAGCAGAAGCTCGGCGATTGCGTGGTGCTGCTCGCATCCGGCAGTGACGGCAAGATCGCCCTCGTCGGGGGTGTCGGCGGCAATGCGCTCGCGCGCGTCAAGGCCGGCGACGTCGTCGCCCATGTGGCCAAGGCCATCGACGGCAAGGGTGGCGGACGCGCCGACCTCGCGCAGGGTGGCGGCAACGATACCCCCGCGCTGGCCGCGTCGTTGGCCGGGCTGGCGGCCTGGGTTTCCCAGAAGGCCGCCTGACGAATTGTGGATTTTTCATGTATTCGATGCATCGGCGCGCACCGCGGGGGCGTGGCGACCGCGTCGCCTGGACGTCTTTACACCTGCTTGCGCAACGCGCGTCCGTTGCGTCGGTCGAAGCGCTTGGCTTAGTATCGTCGCGGGTTGCACAAGGTCAGTCGGCGGCGGGGCGCAGTTCGACTGCAGGCGTGCAGCCTAGGCTGCGAGTTGGGGGGAAACGGGCCGCGAGGTCAGCTAGGGAAGCTGGCTTCGGTCCCCGGACGCGAGGTTGACCGTGCGATGGGATCGCACGGACTGCCGATCGCCGGATCGACGACGAGAGTTCCAAGGAGTACAACATGTTGATTTTGACCCGCCGTGTCGGCGAGACCCTCATGATCGGTGATGAGGTGACCGTGACTGTGCTCGGCGTGAAGGGCAACCAGGTGCGCATCGGCATCAACGCGCCGAAAGACGTCGCTGTACATCGTGAAGAGATCTACCAGCGGATCAAGCGAGAGCAGCATCCGGGCGACGAGGTTCCGGCGCCAGCCGAGGCCTGAGCTTTACCGTCGCTCAGGCGACGGGTATCCTTCGCGTTCCCCTCGGGGCCGTCTCGGTTCCACGGGAGTGCCGTGCTCGTTCCGGAGAGATGCCCGAGAGGCCGAAGGGGCTCCCCTGCTAAGGGAGTATAGGGTCAAAAGCTCTATCGAGGGTTCGAATCCCTCTCTCTCCGCCAGTCACGACAGAAAGCCCCGCGAGGGGCTTTCTTGTTTTCGTGCCAAGCACTTGCAGGCCGTTCCTCAAGTGGATCCTGCGGCGAGTTTCAGCCCTGCCACGCCGATCAGGATGAGGGCGAGACTGGCCACGCGCAGCACCGAAACGGACTCGCCGAGCACGAGCATGCCGAAGGCGGCGGTGCCTGCAATGCCGATGCCGGTCCACGCCGCATAGGCTGTTCCGAGCGGCAGCGTGCGCAGGGCCAGCCCGAGCAGGGCGAAGCTGGCGGCCATCGCGACGAGCGTGCCGACGGTCGGCCATGGTCGCGTGAACCCTTCGCTGCAACGGAGGCCGACGGCCCAGCCGATTTCGAGCAGGCCGGCCGCGACGAGAAGGAACCATGCCATGGGAGATCTCCAGGCAGGGTCGTCCCCGTCATCAAGCCAGGAAATCCGCAGGGTCGTCCCGGCGGACCCGGTGCTGTGCACCGGGGGGAGCACTGTAACCGATCAGTCGCCTGCCTTGCCGCGCGCGAGCATCTGCCGGGCATGGGCGAGTGTCGCGGCCGTGATCTCGATGCCGCCGAGCATGCGTGCGATCTCGTCGATGCGGGCACGCGGGTCGAGCGCGTCGATCTGCGTCTGCGTCGAGGTGCCGTCACTCGACTTGCTGACCTTGAGATGGGCGTCGCCCTGCGCAGCGACCTGCGCCAGGTGGGTCACGCACAGCACCTGGCGTCGGCTGCCGAGGCGGTGCAGCTTCCGCCCGACCACTTCGGCCACCGCGCCGCCGATGCCGGAGTCGACTTCGTCGAACACCATCGTGCCGACGTCGTCGAGACCCAGTGCAGCGACCTCGATGGCGAGGCTGATGCGCGAGAGTTCGCCGCCCGAGGCCACCTTGCGCAATGCGCGAGGAGGTTGTCCGGGGTTCGCGCTGACGAGGAACTCGCAGCGTTCGGCACCGTGCGTATCCGGCCCGTTCGACGGGTTTGCCTCGAGCGCGACTTCGAAGCGACCTCCGCCCATGCCGAGTTCGCCCAGCATTCCGGCCACCGCCGAGGCGAGGCGAGCGGCCGCGTCGCGTCGCGCCGCCGAAAGGATGGCCGCGGCGCTTTTCCAGGCGCCGGCGAGACGCTCGCGTTCGGCGCCGAGGGCGAGCAAGGCCGCGCCGGCGCCGTGCAGCGACTCGAGCTCGCCGCGCAGCGACTCGACCTGCGCCTGCAGGCCCGCGACCGGCACGCGATGCTTGCGCGAGAGCTCGTGCAGGACACCGAGTTGCTGGTCGATCGCGGCGAGACGCGCGGGATCGAGGTCGAGCGCATCCTGGTAGCGGGCGAGCGTGTCGCCGGCTTCATCGACCTGGATGCGCGCCGATTCGAGCAGTTCGACCAGGCCGCCGAGCTTCGGATCGAGCGCGACGAGCCGCGTTGCCTCGGCTTGTGCGCGCACGATGCTGCGTGACAGGGAGAACTCGCCGTCGCCGTCGATCAGGTCGACCAGACCGGCGCAGCCCTGCACGAGCTGGCCGGCATTGGCGAGGCGCCGATGCGCCTGCTCGAGCGCGGCGAGATCGTCCGGCGAGAGTGCGTGGCGTTCGAGCTCGGCGACTTGATGCTGCAGCCAATCGATGCGGTCGGCATGGTCGCCCGCGTGCGGCAGGGCATCGAGGCGTTCACCGGCCGCGCGCCAGTCGCGCGCGATCACGGCGACCGCGTCGACCTCGGCGAGATGGCCACCGAATGCGTCGAGCAGGGCGAGCTGCTGGCGACGATCGAGCAGCGCCTGGTGCTCGTGCTGCCCATGGATCTCGACCAGCCGGTTGCCGACCTCCTTCAGCTGTGCCAGGGTGACGGGCCGTCCGTTGATCCAGGCCCGCGAGCTGCCTTCGCTGCGGATCACGCGGCGCACATGGCAGGCATCGCCGTCGTCGAGTTCGGCCTCGCGCAACCAGGCTTCGAGGGACTCGTGGCCGCGCACGTCGAACTCGGCGGACAACTCCGCGCGTTCGCTGCCATGGCGAACCATCGCCGCATCGGCGCGGTTGCCGGCGAGCAGCAGCAGGGCGTCGACGAGCAGGGACTTGCCGGCGCCGGTTTCGCCGGTCACCACGGTCATTCCCTGGCCGAAGGCGATCTCGGCTTCGCCGACGACCGCGAAATCCTTGACGTACAACGAGCGCAGCATGCGGAATCCAGCGAAGGCAGGCGCACAGTGTCGGTGCGCCCGCGCGCCGCCGCAAGCCCGCGTGATCCGTTCGCGCGATCCGATCGTCGCGGGGCCTGCGCGACGATGCGTCAGGCGGCGACGCGTGCGCGTTGGCCCTCGAGCAACAGGATCGACAACGTGCGCAGCGAGTGCCATGCCGAGCGCGTGTCGTCGTCGAAGTCGACGCCCGGCCAGGCGGCGAAGGCGTCGGCGAGTGCCGCGAAGGTCGCTTCCACGCGCGTCGCCGGTCCACTCCCGGGTTCGGCAGCGGCCACTGCGGCGAACTTCGCCGCGAAGGCGCTGCGATCGTGCAGGCAGCCGGCCCAGCCGAGCGCCTCGACCAGGCTGCGACGTTGCTCGCCCATCGTCTCGCCGAGCAGGCCGACCGTATCGGGCGCGGTGGCCGCCAGCCGGTGCAGCACATCGGCGGCGAACCAGCCGGCGTCGGGTCCGATGCGAGCGATCGTCTCGCGGATGCGGGCGATCTGGTCGTCTTCGAGCCAGCAGCCCATCGGGGTCGTGTCCAGGTCCATCTCCGGTCTCCCGCGGAAGTGGCGGCACGCCGGTGCGCTCGCCTCGTCTCCCATGAACGAGGAAACGGGAAAAGATGTGACATGCGAACACCGGGGCCGGATCGTGCGGTCATGGCCTCGCGGCAGCCGGCAGCCGGCATGTATCCTCCATGCCCATGATTCCGGGCCATTCCCACCCCCTCGATGCCCGTGCGCGCAGCCTGCTGCGCTCGCTGATCTCGCAGTACATCGCCGAGGGCCAGCCGGTCGGTTCGCGCACGCTGTCGCGATCATCCGGTCTCGACGTCAGCCCGGCGACGATCCGCAACATCCTCGCCGACCTCGAGGAAGCCGGCCTCGTCGCGGCGCCACACACCTCGGCCGGGCGCGTGCCGACCGCACAAGGCTATCGCGTGTTCGTCGACAGCCTGCTCGAGATGCGTCCGCTCGGCGAGCCGCAACTCGACCAGCTGCGTCGCGAACTGCCGACCGGCGCCGCGACGCCGGCCCTGCTCGGCAGTGCCACCGCACTTCTGTCCGAGATGACGCGCTTCGTCGGCGTGGTCAGCGTGCCGCGCCACGACGAGTTCCCCTTCCGCCACATCGATTTCGTCGCGCTCGACGCCAATCGCGTGCTCGTCATCCTCGTGTTCACGGACGGCCAGGTGCAGAACCGCGTGATCGAAACCCAGCACGCGCACACGCCAGCCGAACTCGAGCAGACCGCCAACTTCCTGAACCAGCATTACGCCGGCCTGCGCCTCGACGAGATCCGCCAGCGCCTGCTGCGCGAGATGCGCGACGAGGGCGCGCGCCTGAATCGCCTGCTTGCGCGCGCGGTCGAGGTCGCCCAGCAGGCCTTTCAGGCACCGGCCGACAACGACATGCTGGTGTCCGGCCAGACCAACCTCATGGGCATCCCGGAAGCGGCTGACGTGGACCGCCTGCGCGAACTCTTCGATGCTTTCCAGCGCAAGCGCGATCTGCTGCAGTTGCTCGAGCGTTGCGCACGCGCCGACGGCGTGCGCCTGTTCATCGGCGAGGAGTCGGGGTTCGCCGCACTCGACAGCTATTCGCTCGTGACGGCCCCGTACGGGGTCGGCGGACGCGTGCTCGGCGTGCTCGGCGTGATCGGGCCTACGCGCATGGCCTACGAACGCGTCATCCCGGTGGTTTCGGCCACCGCGCAGCTCATTTCCGGCGCCTTGAACCGCACCGGCACGCCCCCATAGCGAGGGCGGATTGCAGCGCCCGGCGCCTCGCGGGCACGCGAGCCCGCGCGGTAAACGAAGCACGATGTGGCCGGGCAGGCGATCGCTTCGCCGGTGCCCGCATGTGGACAGGAGGAGCGATGGAAAACACCAATCCCGCGCCGGCATCCGGCGAACAGGGTCGCGCCGACGACAGCGTGGCCGGCGGCGACGAGACCCTCGGCAAGCTGATCAACGAGTACGAGGCCAAGCTCGGCGAGATGCGCGAGATCCTGCTGCGCGAGCGGGCCGAGCTCGACAACCAGCGCAAGCGCCTGCAGCGCGATCTCGAGCAGGCGCGCAAGTTCGCCAACGAGCGCCTGCTGGGCGACCTGCTGCCCGTGCTCGACAACCTCGAGCGCGGCCTCGCCGCGGACAAGGGCGAAGGCGGCGGCCTGCGCGCCGGCGTCGAGCTGACCCTCAGGGAACTGCAGCGCGTCGCCGCCGGCCACGGGCTTGTCGCGGTCGACGCGGTCGGCGCGCCGTTCGACCCGGAGCGCCACCAGGCGATGACGATGGTCCAGACCGCCGCGCAGCCGCCCGATACCGTGGTCGCCGTCCTGCAGAAGGGCTACGTGCTCAATGACCGCCTGCTTCGCCCGGCGCTGGTCAGCGTCGCCCAGGCCGAGGGTGCCTGAGGTCGCGTCGCGCACCGGCGTTACGCTGTGCGGACGCTTGAAAGCGTGGCGCGAACCCCAATTTTTCGCGCCAGTGGTCCACGTGGCCAGACACTTTTCCGGGAGAGGACAACATGGGCAAGATCATCGGTATCGACCTCGGCACGACCAACTCGTGCGTCGCGGTCATGGAAGGCGGCACGGCGCGCGTCATCGAGAACTCCGAAGGTGACCGCACAACCCCGTCCGTCGTCGCGTTCAAGGACGGCGAAGTGCTCGTCGGTGCGACCGCGCGCCGAGGTGCGGTGACCAATCCGAAGAACACGTTCTCGGCGGTCAAGCGCCTCATCGGCCGCAAGTTCGCCGACCCCGAGGTCAAGAAGGACCTCGACCTCGTGCCGTACAAGATCATCGCGCACGACAACGGCGATGCCTGGGTCGAGACCGCCGACGGCAAGAAGATGGCGCCGCCGGAAGTCTCCGCGCAGGTGCTCATGAAGATGAAGAAGACGGCCGAGGACTTCCTCGGCGAACCGGTCACCGAAGCCGTCATCACGGTTCCGGCCTACTTCAACGACAGCCAGCGCCAGGCGACCAAGGACGCCGGCCGCATCGCCGGCCTCGAGGTCAAGCGCATCATCAACGAGCCGACCGCGGCCGCACTCGCCTATGGTCTCGACAAGAAGGGCGGTGACCGCAAGATCGCCGTGTACGATCTCGGCGGCGGCACCTTCGACATCTCGATCATCGAGATCGCCGAAGTCGACGGCGAGAAGCAGTTCGAGGTGCTGGCGACCAACGGCGACACGTTCCTCGGTGGCGAGGACTTCGACAAGCGCATCATCGACTACATCATCGACGAGTTCGAGAAGCAGCACGGCGTCGACCTGCGCAAGAACCCGATCCAGCTGCAGCGCGTGCGCTCGGCGGCCGAGCGCGCGAAGATCGAGCTGTCGTCGCGCCAGCAGACCGACATCAACGAACCGTTCATCACCCAGGTGAACGGCGAGGGCGTGCACCTCGAGCTGCGCCTGACCCGCGCCAAGCTCGAGTCGCTGGTCGACGACCTGATCAAGCGCACGATCGAACCGTGCCGCACGGCCCTGGCCGATGCGGGCCTCAAGGTGTCCGACGTCGCCGAGGTCATCCTCGTCGGCGGCCAGACGCGCATGCCGAAGGTGCAGGAGGCGGTCAAGGACTTCTTCGGCAAGGAGCCGCGCAAGGACGTCAACCCCGACGAGGCGGTGGCGATCGGCGCGGCCGTGCAGGGTGGCGTGCTCTCGGGCACGGTCAAGGACGTGCTCCTGCTCGACGTGACCCCGCTGTCGCTCGGCATCGAGACGCTCGGTGGCGTCTTCACCAAGCTGATCGAGAAGAACACGACGATCCCGACCAAGAACACCCAGGTGTTCTCGACCGCCGAAGACAACCAGAACGCCGTCACCGTGCATGTGCTGCAGGGCGAGCGCGAGCAGGCCCGCTTCAACAAGTCGCTGGCCAAGTTCGACCTCGCCGGCATCGAGCCGGCACCGCGCGGCATGCCGCAGGTCGAGGTCACGTTCGACATCGACGCCAACGGCATCCTGCACGTCTCGGCCAAGGACAAGAAGACCGGCAAGGAGCAGCGCATCGAGATCAAGGCCGGTTCGGGCCTGTCCGACGAGGAAATCCAGCGCATGGTCAGCGACGCCGAGGCCAACCGCGAGGAGGACAAGCGCTTCCAGGAGCTCGTCACCACGCGCAACAAGGCCGATCAGCTCGTGCACGCCACGCGCAGCGCGCTCAAGGAGCACGGCGGCAAGGTGCCCGGCGAGCAGCTCGGAGCGATCGAGGAAGCCCTGTCGGAACTCGACAAGGCGATGAAGGGTGACGACAAGGCGCAGATCGAAGCGAAGATCGGCCGCGTCGAGGCCGCCGCGCAGTCGCTGCACGCGGCGGCCGGTGCCGGCCAGGGTGGCCCCGAAGCCGGGCCGCAGACCGGTGCCTCGGGCCAGGCCGACGACGTGGTCGATGCCGAGTTCACCGAAGTGAAGGACGACAAGAAGTAAACGGCAACCGCCGATCCGTCGTCGCGGAGGGCGACCGGCGCAGGCCGCGTCGCTCTCTGCATGTCGGAACCCCGCGCCGGATGGCCTGCCATCCGGTGATCGCTCCGCCCGGATGGCTTTACCCATGAGCAAGCGCTGCTACTACGAAGTCCTGTCGGTCGAACGCACGGCCAGCGACACCGAGCTGAAAACCTCGTTCCGCCGCCTGGCGATGAAGTTCCATCCCGACCGTTGCCCGGACGATTCGGCCGCGCACGACAAGTTCAAGGAAGCCAAGGAGGCCTACGACGTCCTGTCCGACGCGCACAAGCGCGCGATGTACGACCAGCATGGCCACGCGGCGTTCGAGCACGGCATGGGCGGTCGCGGCGGCGGCTTCAGCGGGGACGTCGGCGACATCTTCGGCGACATCTTCAGCGACATCTTCGGCATGGGCGGTGCGCGCGGCGGCCGCGCGCGGCGCGGCTCGGACCTGCGCTACCTGCTCGAGCTTGACCTCGAGGAAGCCGTGTTCGGCGTCGACCGGCAGATCGAGGTGCCGACCCTCGTTGCCTGCGGCCCGTGTTCGGGCAGCGGGTCCGAGGACGGCAAGACCTCGACCTGCACGACCTGTCGGGGCCAGGGCCGCGTGCGCATGCAGAACGGCATCTTCTCGGTCCAGCAGGCCTGTCCGCATTGCGCCGGCAGCGGCAAGACCGTGGCCAACCCGTGCAAGAGCTGCCGCGGCGAAGGCCGGGTCAGCGACGAGCGCACCCTGCAGGTCAAGATCCCGGCCGGGGTCGATTCCGGCGACCGCATCCGCCTGGCCGGCCAAGGCGAGGCCGGTCCGGCCGGCACCGTCCCGGGTGACCTCTATGTCGAGGTGCGCGTGCGCGAGCACGCGATCTTCACGCGTGAAGGCGACGATCTCTACTGCGAGGTGCCGATCCGCTTCGCCCAGGCCACGCTCGGCGCCGAACTCGCCGTGCCGACGCTCGGCGGTGAAGCCAGCGTGACGATCCCTGCCGAGACGCAGACCGGCAAGCTGTTCCGCCTGCGCGGCAAGGGCGTCAAGTCGGTCCGCAGCGGGCGCACCGGCGACCTGCTCTGTCGCGTCGTGGTTGAAACGCCGGTCAAGCTGACCTCGCGCCAGCGCGAACTGCTCGAGGAATTCGAATCGACCTTCGCCGGCGAGGGGGCGCAGACGCACTCGCCGCGAAATCGCACCTGGTTCGACGGCGTGCGCCAGTTCTGGGACCGCGTCACGTCCTAGCCCTCACCATCGCGCCTCGCAGGGGGCGCCACCGCTTGCAGGAAGTCGCGGCGGCCGCGATGCTGTCGACCCGCGCGCGGACCGATCCGCCGCGTCGAGACACGGAACCTCCGGCATGGCGACAGGCGTTGCGTTGATCCTCCATGGCGCCGGCGGGCGCATGGGCCAGGCCGTGCTGCGCATCGCCGCGGAAGGCGCCGGCCTGCGCATCGTCGCGGCGATCGTTCGTCCTGGATCGGCACGCGAGGGCCACCGCGTCGGGTCCGCAGCAGCAGCCGCCGATTCGACGTATCTCGCCGCGGTTCCGGCCGACCTCGCGGCCGACGTCGTCATCGACTTCGCCGGTGCACAGGCCTTCGACGCCGCGCTCGCACTCGCGCGCGAGCGTGGCATCGCTTTCGTGTCGGGATCGACCGGCCTCGATCCCCGGCAGCTGCGCGAACTCGATGCCGCCGCCGCGCGCATCCCGGTGCTGTGGGCGGCAAATTTCAGTTTCGGCGTCGCCGTGCTCGCCCACCTCGTCGAGCGCGCGGCGACCCTGTTGCCGGACTGGGACTGCGAGATCTTCGAGGCCCACCACCGGCACAAGCGCGACGCGCCCTCGGGCACCGCGCTGATGCTCGGTCGCGCCGTCGCGAGCGCTCGCGGGCGCGACGAAGACGCGGCCTCCACCGATCGCAGCGGCGAACGTCGACCCGGCACGACCGGCTACGCCGTCGTTCGTGCGGGCGACATCGTCGGCGAACACGCGGTCTGGTTCGCCGGCGCAAGCGAGCGCATCGAACTCGCCCACCGCGCGGGCGACCGCGACCTGTTCGCCCGTGGCGCGCTCGTAGCCGCGGAATGGCTCGCGCGCCGAGCGGCCGGTCGCTACACGATCAGCGACGTGCTCGGCATCGGCTGAGCTGCGCTCGCGCGCCCGCGATCGACGCGCGCGCCGGGATCAGTCGAGATGGCCGGCGTTGTCGGCGCGGCCGGCGCCGATGCGCCGGTCGAGCGCGCCGAACAGCTTCTTGAACAGGCGCGAGAGCCGCCCGCGCTTCGTCTTGCGACGCTTCTCGTCGTCGCTGGTCAGCCACGCGACCTGGATCACGCGGCGCTCGCCTTCGTAGGGCAGGTGCCCGTGGAACGAATTGTCGGCCCGCCCGAACACGACGAAGTTGCCGTACACGGGACGCACTTCGGGTGCGACGGCCGCATCGATGCGGTCCTCGCGGGCGAGGAAACGCAGGCAACCGGCGCTCGTGTCGGGCCAGTCGTCGTTGAGGTAGAGCAGGGCGGTGGCCACCTTCGAGCGACTGTCGGTGTGGATCGTGCCGTGGCGGCGGTTCAAAGCCCGGCAGATCGTCACGAGTGTTGGATAGCGGCCGAGTCCATCGATGCCGAGCCGCGCGCCGATCGCGTCGGCGAAGGCCGGCGACGTCAGTTCGCCGACGAGCGCGTTGATCGACGGCCCGCAGTCGGCTTCCTCGTGCGGGAAGAAGCCGGCGCTCGGGTAGCGCGGGAAGTCCGCGGCGAGCTCCGCGCGCGCCGACTCGGGCAACTGGCCGTTCGCGATCAGGAAGGCGAACGGCTGACGACGAAGGACGGTGTCGGCGCGGTCCAGACGGTCGATGGACAACAGGCTCACGGAAACGGCGATCCTCGGGTGGCGGAACGACGGCATGCGCCCAGGCGCAGTCGCCGGCAGCCTGCGACGCGGCGATTCTAGCCGGTTCGGCTCATGCGCGATTCGACGGCGCGAGCGCTCGGCGGGCCGAACCGATCGACGGTCGAGGCCTGGAGCTGCACCTGCGCGGTGGACAGCCGCAAGCGTGCCGCCTATCATTCCCGCTCGCCTCGATTCCTCTTTCCCGCCCGCCGCGGACTGGTTGCTGCCGGACCGCGGGTGTCGTCGCACCTGCCCGGCAGGAATGTCCGACGAGGGCCTTCACACGGGCGACCGCATGACCATCCCAGCCATCCTCGCGCTCGCCGACGGCAGCCTCTTCGAGGGCCGTTCGATCGGCATCGACGGCGCCACGACGGGCGAGGTCGTGTTCAACACGGCCATAACCGGCTACCAGGAGATCCTGACCGACCCCTCGTATGCGCGGCAGATCGTCACCCTGACCTATCCGCATGTCGGCAACACCGGCTGCAACGCCGCCGATGCCGAATCGGACCGCGTGCACGCCGCCGGCCTCGTCATCCGCGACCTGCCGCTGCTGGCCAGCAACTGGCGCAGCGAGGAAAGCCTCGATGCCTACCTCGTGCGCAACCGCATGGTTGCCATCGCCGATCTCGACACGCGGCGCCTGACCCGCATCCTGCGCGACAAGGGCGCCCAGTCGGGCTGCATCGCCGCCGGCGCGAGCGCCTCGGCCGACGATGCGCTGGCACGCGCACGCGCGTTCCCGGGCCTCGCCGGCATGGACCTCGCCAAGGTCGTGACGGCAAGCGCACGACGGTCGTGGAACGAAGGCACGCACGACCTCGACAGCGGCCACGCGCGCCGCGGTACGCCGTCGTTCCGCGTCGTCGCGTTCGACTACGGCGTCAAGCACAACATCCTGCGCATGCTCGCCGATCGTGGCTGCGAGATCACCGTGGTGCCGGCACAGACGCCGGCGGCCGAGGTGTTCGCGCTGCGTCCGGACGGCGTGTTCCTGTCCAACGGGCCCGGCGACCCCGAACCGTGCGACTACGCGATCGCGGCGATCCGCGAGTTCCTGCGCGCGCGCGTGCCGACCTTCGGCATCTGCCTCGGCCACCAGCTGCTCGGCCTCGCCGCCGGCGCGCGCACGGTCAAGATGAAATTCGGCCACCATGGCGCGAACCATCCGGTCATCGACCTCGCCAGCGGGCGCGTGATGATCTCGAGCCAGAACCACGGCTTTGCGGTCGACGAGTCGACCCTGCCGGCCAACGTGCGCGCGACCCATCGCTCGCTGTTCGACGGCTCGCTGCAGGGCATCGAGCTCGTCGATGCGCCTGCATTCGGTTTCCAGGGCCACCCTGAAGCAAGCCCCGGTCCGCACGACGTGGCACCCTTGTTCGACCGTTTCATCCGACACATGGAGGCGCGCGCGGTTGCCGCGGCGTAGACAGATGAATCCGATTCCCGCATCGATCCTCGCTCTCGTCAGCGCGTTCGCGGTGGTGCCGGCCGCGGCCGCCGAGCCGGCCAGGTCCGTGAAGACGCCGAAGGGCGCGACATCCGGCCAGCAGCGCACGGTCGACTACACCGACCTCGAGAAGCACGTCGGCGCGCAGATCAGCGTGCACACGACCAACGACACGGTGCGCAGCGGCACCCTGCTCAAGTACACCAACGTCGCCTTGACCATGCGCCTCGGCCCGGAAGCGGGCTCGATCGATCTTTCCGTGCCGCGCGGCACGGTGCGCTCGGTGACGGTCACGATCGCGCCGGCCGACCCGCTGTTCCCCAACGACACGTTCCAGCAGGAAGCGAAGCCCGGTGCCCAGAAGAACTGATCTCCGCTCGATCCTGATCATCGGCGCCGGCCCGATCGTCATCGGCCAGGCCTGCGAGTTCGACTATTCCGGTGCGCAGGCCTGCAAGGCCCTGCGCCAGGAAGGCTATCGCGTGGTGCTGGTCAACTCGAACCCGGCCACGATCATGACCGATCCCGACACGGCGGACGCGGTCTACATCGAACCGATCAACGCCGCCACGGTCGAGAAGATCATCGCCAAGGAGCGCCCCGACGCGCTGCTGCCGACCATGGGCGGCCAGACTGCGCTCAACTGCGCGCTCGACCTCGCCGACCGCGGCGTGCTCGAGAAGTACGCCGTGGAACTGATCGGTGCCTCGCGCGAAGCGATCCGCATGGCCGAGGACCGCGAACTTTTCCGCGTCGCCATGGGCGAGATCGGCCTCGAGTGCCCGCAGGCGGAAGTCGTGCGCACGTTCGAGCAGGCGATCGAGGCGCAGGCCAAGGTCGGCTACCCGACCATCATCCGGCCGAGCTTCACCCTCGGCGGTTCCGGTGGCGGCATCGCCTACAACCACGAGGAGTTCGAGGAGATCGTCAAGCGCGGCCTCGACCTGTCGCCGGTCAACGAGGTGCTCGTCGAGGAATCGGTGCTCGGCTGGAAGGAGTTCGAGATGGAAGTGGTCCGCGACACCGCGGACAACTGCATCATCGTCTGCTCGATCGAGAACTTCGACCCGATGGGCGTGCACACCGGCGACTCGATCACGGTCGCGCCGGCGCAGACGCTGACCGACAAGGAGTACCAGCGCCTGCGCGACGCCTCGATCGCGGTGCTGCGCAAGATCGGCGTCGACACCGGCGGCTCGAACGTCCAGTTCGGCATCAATGCCGAGAACGGGCGCGTCGTCGTCATCGAGATGAATCCGCGCGTGTCGCGCTCGTCCGCGCTCGCGTCGAAGGCGACCGGCTTTCCGATCGCCAAGGTCGCTGCGAAGCTCGCCGTCGGCTACACGCTCGACGAATTGCGCAACGAGATCACCGGCGGACTGACCCCGGCCTCGTTCGAGCCGGCGATCGACTACGTCGTGACGAAGATTCCGCGCTTCGCCTTCGAGAAGTTCCCGGCGGCCGATTCGCGCCTCAGCACGCAGATGAAGTCGGTCGGCGAGGTCATGGCGATCGGGCGCACGTTCCAGGAGTCTCTGCAGAAGGCTTTGCGCGGGCTCGAGACGGGCAGGAATGGCTTGAGCCCGATCCGCACCGACATGAGTGGCGACGAGGGCCTCGGCACCCTGCGGCGCGAGCTGCGCGAACCGGGTCCGGACCGCATCTTCTGGATCGGCGACGCATTCCGCTCCGGCCTTTCGCGCGACGACGTGTACGCGCTGACCCGGGTCGACCCGTGGTTCCTCGTGCAGATCGAGGACCTTGTCGCGACCGAAGCCGTCGTGCGCGGCCAGGGCCTGCCGGCGATCGACGCCGCGCGCCTGCGCCAGCTGAAGCGCAAGGGCTTCTCCGACTCGCGGCTGGCCGAGCTGCTCGGCACCGACGAGCATGCCGTGCGCCACCTGCGCCGCGCCTTCAACGTGCGCCCGGTCTACAAGCGCGTCGATTCGTGCGCGGCCGAGTTCGCCACGACCACGGCCTACCTCTACTCGACCTACGAGGAGGAATGCGAGGCCGCGCCGAGCGGACGCGACAAGATCATCGTCCTCGGCGGCGGTCCGAACCGCATCGGCCAGGGCATCGAGTTCGACTACTGCTGCGTGCACGCCGCACTCGCCCTGCGCGAAGACGGCTACGAAACGATCATGGTCAACTGCAATCCGGAGACCGTGTCGACCGACTACGACACCTCCGATCGGCTGTATTTCGAACCGCTGACCCTCGAGGACGTGCTCGAGATCATCGACAAGGAGAAGCCGAAGGGCGTCATCGTGCAGTACGGCGGACAGACCCCGCTCAAGCTCGCGCGCGCACTCGAGGCGGCCGGTGCGCCGATCATCGGCACCACGCCCGATTCGATCGACCTCGCCGAGGACCGCGAGCGCTTCCAGCAGATGATCACGCGCCTCGGCCTGCTGCAGCCGCCGAACCGCACCGCGCGCAACGCCGACGAAGCGCTCGCGCTCGCGCGCGAGATCGGCTATCCGCTGGTGGTGCGCCCGAGTTACGTGCTCGGGGGCCGCGCGATGGAAGTCGTCCACGACGACGCCGACCTCGCGCGCTACATCCGCGATGCCGTGCGCGTCTCGAACGATTCGCCGGTTCTGCTCGACCGCTTCCTCGACCACGCCACCGAGGTCGACGTCGACCTCGTCGCCGATGCAGACGGCAACGTGCTCATCGGCGGCGTCATGGAGCACATCGAGGAAGCCGGCGTGCATTCGGGCGACTCGTCGTGCTCGCTGCCGCCGTACTCGCTCGCGCCGGCCGTGCAGGATCGCCTGCGCGAGCAGGTCGCACGCATGGCGAAGGAGCTCAAGGTGGTCGGCCTGATGAACACGCAGTTCGCCCTGCAGGGCGACACGATCTACGTGCTCGAGGTCAATCCGCGCGCGTCGCGCACGGTTCCGTTCGTGTCGAAGGCGACCGGCGTCGCGCTGGCCAAGATCGCCGCGCGCTGCATGGTCGGGCGCACCCTCGTCGAGCAGGATGCGACGCGCGAACTCGTGCCGGACTACTATTCGGTCAAGGAAGCGATCTTTCCGTTCCTCAAGTTCCAGAATGTCGATCCGATCCTCGGTCCCGAGATGCGTTCGACCGGTGAAGTCATGGGCGTTGGCCGCTCGTTCGGCGCCGCGTTCGCGCGTGCTCACGAGGCGGCCAACATCGCCGCTCCGGGCACCGGCAAGGCCTTCCTGTCGGTGCGCGAATCGGACAAGCAGCGCCTCGTTCCGATTGCGCAGGATCTCATCGCGCGGGGTTTCGGCCTGGTCGCCACCAGCGGCACCTGCCGGTTCCTGCTCGAGCACGGCATTGCCTGCGAGCGCATCAACAAGGTCGTCGAGGGTCGCCCGCACGTCGTCGACCTGATCAAGAACCGCGAGATCGCCTTCATCGTCAACACGACCGAAGGCAAGCAGGCGATCGCCGACTCGTTCTCGATCCGACGCCAGGCACTGCAGCAGCGCGTCACCTATTCCACTACCATCTCGGGGGCCAGGGCTTTGCTCCACTCGCTCGATTTCCGCGATAGCGGCGGCGTGCACAGCCTGCAGGAACTGCACAGGGAACTGACTGCATGAACCGAGCACCGATGACCCGAAAGGGTGCCGAACGCCTGCGCACCGAACTCGAGCGCCTGAAGAGCGTCGAACGCCCGCGCATCATCGCCGCGATCGCGGAGGCGCGCGCGCACGGCGACCTCAAGGAGAACGCCGAGTACCACGCCGCGCGCGAGATGCAGGGTTTCACCGAGGGGCGCATCAACGAGCTCGAGGCGGCGCTCAGCCATGCCGACGTGATCGACGTCGACAAGCTCAACGCCGGCACGCGCATCGTGTTCGGTGCGACCGTCGACCTGGCCGACGAGGACAGCGGCGACGAGGTCAGCTACCAGATCGTCGGGGACCTCGAGGCCGACATCAAGCAGCGCCTGATCTCCGTGTCGTCGCCGTTCGCGCGCGCGCTGATCGGCAAGAGCGCCGGCGACAGCTTCGAGTTCAAGGCACCGAACGGCTCGCGCAGCTACGAGATCCTCGCGGTCCGTTACGAAGGCTGAGCGCGGCACAGGCCGTGTCCGCCGTCACCTTCTTCCTGCCCTCGCTCGCGCGTTGCCGCGCGATCCGCGGCATGGATGCCGGCGTGCTCGAGCGCTGGATCGCCCGCGGCGACGCCGAGCCTCCGGCCGCGGCAGGCAGCGAGGCGGTCTGGCGGCACGTGTTCGACTGGCATGCACGCGGCTGGCCGGTCGCCGCGCTGACGCGCCAGGCCGATGTCGGCGACGCTGCGGGCGCGCACTGGCTGCGTGCCGATCCGGCCCACGTGCGCGCCGACATGACCACCGCGCGCATGCTCGCCTGCGGCGCGCTCGGCCTCAGCCTCGAGGAAACCGAC